>JBAXBM010000041.1:0-12570 GCA_037141995.1 Candidatus Omnitrophota bacterium | reverse complement strand
GAATGGGGATCTTGTGGAAGAAACTATTTACAGGATTGCTGAAACAGGCGCAGGTTGTCCTGGTTTTCATTCCTATATTGTTGATACGCTTGATTCTGCCATGGGAGATGTTGACACGTCAAAAACACCGGCGGATTTTATGAGTGAGCCCGAAAAAAAACCGGGGATGCGCGCAGACATGCGGATGTATACTAAAAGTGAGTGCGTGGCAACCGATGTAGATACATGTTCGCCAGGTGAAATGACATATTTGAATGTGGCCGAAGGGAAAGTTTATACGCTCGAAGGCAAGCCGGTGAATATTTCTACAGTTAAAAAGAATGTATATCAAATTGCTGAGCGTAATTATCAAATGAACTGGCAACTGATGGATCCTGCGGGTTTTGAGGCCAGGAATCCTGAGGTTGAAGTTGCCTGCAGCGGGGCTGCGGCAGGCGCTGGCCCTGGATGGCGGTATGTGATGGTGGGCGGAGGCTGCTGCATGGATGCTTCAAGGATCCAGTCTACCTGCTTTGACCGGGATTCCCGCACATTATTTATCCGCAGCCGTATCAGTGATAAGCGCGGCCGCCGATGGGTGACAGCTACCGATGAGGATTGGGAAAAAACCCTGGAAAAGCCATGATTATGACGACGCAAAAGAAAAACGGACAGGCCGTCCTGGAATACGCGGCGGGAATGACGATCTTGTGCGTTATTATTGCCGGTATGATTGCTATTTTTCGTTGGGGCCTGATGGATATGGCTGAACGGCGTTATGATCATGATGCGGTGTTAAAAAACAGCGCGTTACTAACAGAAGAACAATTAAATCCGAATTTTCATCAGACACGAAGGCTTGATCCGTAAATAAAAATAAGGATATTTATGCTGTTACGCCGCAAAGGGCAGATGACGTTGATCATGGTATTTATGATAGCGGTTGCGCTGATCCTGTATGCTGTTTCTCTTAACTGGACCAGGATGGCTGCCAACAAGACAACGGTTACTATTGCATCCAATACAGCCACGGCTGCGCTGGTATCCATGATGGCCAGTTATGGCCATAGTCAGATGGAAACTCAGCTGGAAGGGAAAGCGACCTATTGCAAGCACACGGGGCTTTTGGCGTCGCTACTCACGCTGCTGGTGCTGATTGTCATTATGGTTGCTGTGCCAGGGGCGGGAGGGTTAGCGGGACAGGGATTTTTTGCGGCGTTGGCAGGCGGCAATGCTTTTGCGGCGCTTATCACCGCGGCTGTGCTGACGGCAATCGGGATCGGGCTTCAGGTTGGTATTGCTGATCCAGCCTTGACCAAGGCGTGGAACAAGGCGAATCAAAATATTCCTACCATTGAAGGTCAGTACCTTGAGTCAGGGATAAGAACAGCGCTGTCGTCAGTCGTGACAGATGCGGTGCAGGTTGAAGACCGCGCGGACCTGGATATGGATGGGAAATGGTTTAATTCTGATGCTGTGCCAACAGGTGTGCTGGGAGAAAGGGTTTCACGATTTTCTTTTTATTACGATCAGCGCATGAGAGGTATTGTGTCGCCAGCGAGTGCCGCTGTAAATAATCTAAGTAATTTTTTGAAAGAGTTTGAAGACACGATGGGTATTTCATCCCCAGCAGCAGGCACCTTAGTAGGGGAGCTGGGCCTGGACGATGGTAGTAAAAATAAATATTGGGTTAGCGGGGCGGACGCCATTGATACGTCAGGGTTTTATCGTGGGAGTGACAGCACAAAGTTTTTTCAGTTTTTGTGGTTGTTGGCAGATACTCAGCCGAAGCTGGCTGATGTTGTGACTGCCCCTGTGCCTGCTCTTACGGATGCGTCCTGTCACTGGTGTTCAACAGCCCTTGTGGGTGCGGCGTGTACGCCAGAAACGGCGGCACCCATACTTTATAGTCCGGTTGCTATGCCAGCGTACGTTCAATTAGCCTTAACTAATCCGTGTGCCGGAGCGGAATGTTGTGTGTCTGCTGTTAATAATAATCCGGGGAAACAGCTTGATTCGGTAGGTGATATTGCGGCTTTTCGACAGTTAGTGGATGCTGATTGCGCTGAAGATCCCGGAGAGGCCGGGACCGCCGCAACAGCTCTTTTATGGAAAAAAGGGGCTGATTTTGATTCTGCAAAATTTTCTTATAATGGTGATGATTATCCAAAGAAAATGGAAACAACGCCCATATCCAATAGACCTGAGGCTGTGTGTGATCTGTCGACACAGACGATAGCAGACATCATGAGCAACTGCACATGTTCTAATATCGCACAAAAAAATTTATGGCGGAATGATGCTTTTGACGCTGTTCCGACAGAAGCATGCTATTTTAAACAGACGGTTGAGGCTGCGAAATTGTTGCCCAAAGATATAACAATTCAGTCTCAGCTGACAGCGGCTGTGGAAACATGGGCAGATCCGATTTTGGAACTTAGGGAAACAATGGCGTTATGGCGGGGGCGACTGACCAGCTGGACAACGGCGTTGAGCGGGTGGCTTAGTGCTTCGTATGCGGATGCCAATAATTGGTCTGTGCCGGCCAATTCTATGGATGTTCCGGCGGGTGAAAGAGCGTATATTTTGAGTAAGGGTGCGTGGGGATCACTGGACAGTGTTATCGCATCACTGCAATATAATGAAGATCATATGGAGAGTGCCTTTACTACTTGCGCGTCGACTTTCAGTGTAGCGGATTGCACGAATTTACCACGTTCTTTGGTGCCCGGGTTTGATCCCAATACGGATGCGGGTAGGCCGGCAGTCCCTGCTACGGCAGCCGACAGGGCAGCCTACAAAACCAAGATTAATCAAAGCCTTACTTTAGCTGTCAATCAGACACCTAAATTTCGTTTGCGCAGGCTTTATCTGAAAGATTTGCAAGGCCGGGCCAACGCAGCCTTAACAGGGTTTCAATCGTCATTGAATTATTTGAATAATGTTCCTAGTTCGGGTAAAAAAGCGGAAACGACGCTTTTTGATTTAGTTACCGCGGTTCAGGCGGCAAGTGTTGTGACCACGCTTGGCAATCAGGTGGTTTATGGCTGGTTTTCTCCACGGCCGGCCAGTTGGGGGAGCTTGCCACGCGCGTATGGGTATTTGCATGTAGTGAAGGTTGAGGCGGTTATTCCCCGGCGCGGCGGTGTGGCCGGATTTGATACGTGCACTAATAAGTATCCGTGGATCAGGACGTATACCAAAGGGTTTTTGGGGTCAACGCGCTGTTATGCATTGACAGATTCCAACGGATGCGTGGGGGTGCGTGTGGTGCGTTATGATGAAGATCACGACATTAATACCAATGGTTTTTTAAGATTTCTCAGCGGGGTTCCTCTGTGGCGCATCATGTATCATAATCCGCACGCGGATACAAGTGTTGCACCGACAGCAGCACAGGTTTGGGATAATTGCGTTGCCATTGCGCCGACATATGATCACATTAATGAAGCGTTTTTGTTTGATCCGGAGCATCTTCCAAGTGCTGACGCTGCGGCGTGTGCGGGGGTGGTTAATCAGCTGCTGCCGCTGGGTGTTTCTTCCGAGACATGCGCCAGGTATTATCTTGTGGGCGATAAATATCAAATGAGATTTCGCAACTGTTCTGAATGTTGTGCCGGATGATGCGAGGTATCAGTTGTAACAAATGGAGTCATGGATGTTGTATCGAAACATACGGAAAGAAAGGGCATTCAGCCTGCTGGAATATCTGGTGTTGTTGCTTGTTGTGATCACGACACTGGTTGCCTTCAGCGGGTATATGCAACACGCTTTACACGGGCAATACCGCAAGACCGGGGAAACCATTGGATATTTACGGCAATATAGTCGAACCGCGACGGTTGAGTGTGCGTACGATTATGATCTTAACGCATGGTACGCACAGTCTTGTTTTGATAATATCGTCATAGTGAATGGCTGCAAGCGTGCGGCTGATTTTCAAGCGTGTATTACGAATGTAAAAAGGAGTTGTACGGCGGGATGCCGGCAAACAGACCCGTAGTTATCATGGATGGAAAAACCTTATGGGTCGACTGCCTGTAAGGATGCGTGAAAAAACCTAATTGCAGAGAATTATTTATGCTGGCTATTATTTTCGGTTTTATTTTCCTGTCGGTCATGATGTGCGTATATTTTGTAATTCCCGGAATGGTTCGCAGTTTTCATGAAATAAATAAAAAACGCGCCAAAGACTTCGGCCGCCGCATGGATCGAACCATGGTTTCCGAAGATATTCAGGCTGTTCAAAAAATATTTATCGTAGGGCCTTTTGTTTGCGCAGGCCTTGGGTTTTTTCTGATGCCGGATAATAATTTTCGTGTGGCAGGTCTTTTAGGAGGCGTGTTGATCGGCTTTATTCTTCCGAAGTTTTACGCCACCAGCCTGATCAAAAAACGTAAACGTCAGTTTGATGGACAGTTGATCGATGCCCTGATGATCATGTCCAGTTCTCTGCGCGGAGGGATGAGCCTGGTGCAGTCTATGGAAGCGGTTTTTGAAGAAATGCCCAATCCGATCCGCCATGAATTTGGTGTTGTACTGGGAGAAAACAAGATGGGTGTTGCCCTGGACGAAGCATTGAACCGGCTTTATAAGCGGATGCTTTCCCCGGCGCTTCAGCAAATGGTTAGCGCGATTCTTCTTTCACGCGAAACAGGCGGTAATCTGCCGTTTATTTTTTCACGCATTGTTGGGACTATCCGCGAGCGCCGTAAGATTGAAGAAAATCTTATGGTGTTGACGATTCAGGGTAAATTGCAGGCTTTTGTTATGAGTGCCCTGCCGTTGGGATTTTTCTTGATGGTCAATTCGACAAATCCGAAATATTTTAAGATCATGATGACCACGGAATTAGGTCGCATGTTGCTATTGCTTTCACTGTGTCTTTGGCTGGTGGGGACATTTTTGATTCTCAAGATCAGTAAATTTAGTGATTAATCAGGGATTAAGGAGGACGACATGTTAGCGCTTGCGCTTTTCTTGGTTTTAGCCATGGGAATGCTGCTGGTATTTGGATACAAAATGGATGTCATGACATCCAGGCCGACGCTGAAAGTGCATGATTTCGGCGTGATATCGTCTATGCAGACAAAGCAGAAAGAGGCGCGTCGGATCACTATTTTTTCGATTTTCCGTGGGTTGGCTGTTTTTAATAAGCCCTTTATTACCACAGAGATTCGTCGCAATATGATGAAAAGTTTGTCGATTTCTCACACCGGAATTTTACCGGAGGAATTTCTTTTGATTAAGGAAGTTGTGTTTGCATTTTTCTTTTTTGTGACGCTTACTTTTTTTAGTAAAGAGTTGTTCGCTTTCGGTGTTCTTTTATCAGTAGGAATGGGTTATTATGCACCTGAATTCTGGTTGCGCAGTAAAATAAGTGCGGTTAAAGATAGCGTGATCCGACAACTGCCGGACACAGTGGATTTGTTGGGTCTTTGCGTGAATGCGGGGCTTGATTTTATGATGGCACTCAAATGGGTGGTTGAAAAGTCGAGTGCGTCACACCTAATCAGTGAGATGAACAATGTGTTACAGGAAATCAATGTGGGTAAACCGCGCCGTGACGCGTTGCGTGACCTGGCTAAAAGGTATGAAATTCCAGATCTTTCGACATTTTCTCGTACGTTGATTCAGGCTGATAAAATGGGAACATCCGTGAGTGAGGCGTTGAATATTCTTTCGGAAGATATGCGTTTGGCGCGCTTTCGCAGGGGCGAGGCCTTGGCATTAAAGGCACCCTTAAAAATGTTGGCGCCATTGTTATTTTGTATTTTCCCCGTTGTAGGTATTTTGGTTGCAGCGCCGATTTTTCTTGATTTTATGTATAATAATCCTATGAAAAGCCTTGCGGGTGGCCATTAATTGTCCAAACTACCCAGAATGGACAATTAATTTTGTTGTTTTGGGTTTTTTAAAAAATAAGAAATGAAATGTCAAGTGAAACCGCTGGTTTTTGTTGGTACAAAAATGTATGTAATTATTTTAACTTGTTCTAGTAATTTAACCGCCAAGAAAGGGTTCGGAGTTCCTGGCCTTTAGCGGCCGGGGCAAGACAGCCTGTATTACCCCTTCCTACTGAAAACTCCGGGTTGAAAATTTGGAATTTAGAAAGACATAAAAAATTATTTAACAAAAAATAATTATTTATTTTTTATTAAATTATAAGTTATTGTAAATAAATATTTTATAAATTAAAATTAAAATCTAAAAATTTGCTTGACGTCATTTCTGTGATATACTTACTATGTCGTTAAACTGCTTCCAAATATTATTGCAGTGATAGCAACCGAGGCCAAGATGTTACAGAAGGTTAAAGAACAGATAAGTAAGTTCTTTATTTCTCTTATATATAATAAGAGACCTTTTATTGCTGTGCCCGTGAATAATCAAAACATATCTGTTTTATCCTCTCCCCAAGCAGAATCAAATACCTGTGAAGATTTGAATGCGTATGCCGCTGTAGCTGCTGCCAATGGTAATTATTTTTACGAAGGGCAGTCTGTCAGCCGTTTTAACAATTGGATTCGTTCGATTGCACTTATAGTTATTTGCGTTTTTATCCCCGACCAAATCAGTTGGGCATTTAATTATAATCCTGCCATTCTTTACGGAGCAAAAGCACCCAACATTGAAATGATGTCGATGGTAACTCCGGCAGAACAAACATCTATGCTTGTTTCCGGAAGCATTGACCGTCTGTTAGGTCAGGTCGTCGGGAAGCCGGCAAGCCATATTGATCTTAAAGTCGATGATGGGCAAAAAGTTGGTTTCTGGGAACGTAAAGCGCATGAGTATACGCTCCGTGTTGATTGGCGTAATAAGCTGACAACAGGTCAAGCAAAGGAAATGGTTGACTGGCTGTCCAGTTCGGACATTGATCCGTTGAATTGCGGTGTTTACGCACTTAATGATATTCTGGCAGCAAATGGCATAAAAAAGACCCCCGAAGAAGTTTCGGTCATGACGTTAAGCGTTGATCTTTTAGCTGGCATTGTCAAGCCCGGCGATAAAAAACTTAAAACAACACTTTTTGCTTTGTCCAAAGTGGCAGAAGCGTTCAAGCTGGATTATAAGGCAGTAAAACTAAATCCGGCAGATGTTCTAAAACTTACGCCACCATTTATAGCGAATTTTAACGGCGAGCATTTTGTCACTGTGACCGGGGTTGATGCTGACGTGGTCGGTCTCATGGATACTGGCAAGTCGGCCATGATGACGCGCGCTGACTTTGAGCGCAAAGCCACAGGGTTTGTTTTGGCGCAGGGGTTGGGTTTATTTTCCCTAGCACCGTTTGATTCTGTGACTGAAACCATGCAGGCCTTTGTATGGGGAGATCAGGGAACGTGGAGACCGCGTTCAAGTGAATTGCCGGGGCTTGTGAGTGATGGTGCTATTTTGGGGCAGATTTTCATTCAGGTCGGAATGTCGCTCGGACTTGCGGGTATTGGAAGTCTTGTTGGTATTGGAGGAAAATTTGTCCTGTCGACCGCCATGGTTACGTCGCTTTTTAGTTTAGGCGTCACACAGTTTGCCCAGGCCGCGGCCGCCGCTTGCTATTATTCAGGTCATTGTAGTGCTAAATCAGCCATGATCCTAAGCACGGCATTAAGTAGTGTTCTTTCTTTTGGGTATAGTTATGCAACAAGTATTGGGAGTGAGGCTGCCAGTGTGGCCACTGATGCCGCGACAAAAGAAGTTGGTGCTAATGCCTCTAAAGCGGCGTTTAAAGCGGCTTTTGACAAAGCTTATGCAACGGCTTTTCAAACGGCAAGCAAAGGCGCTATTATGGGTCTCCTGCAGGCCATGCTCTATGGCGCTGTGATTGGAGTGGTCAAAGGGCACATGATGTATGCATTAAATCAATGGCTGGATAAAAAATTCGGAACGAACCAAGCTATCTTGAAAGGCATTACTCTTTCGGTGGCATCAGCCGTTGGCAATTCATTAATTAATATTGCAGGAATGACCATTGTTGATCAATTGGCGGGAAATAAGCCCGCGACTTTAACAACAGCGCAGGATCGCATTAACGGCGGCCTGACGTTTGCTGAATTTCTGGATCCTTCCGGGGCTTTTAATATTAACAGCCATTTTTTAAGCAATGTTCTACGGAATCTTACCAGTAATGAAAATATAGGATCTGTTACAGGTGCTGTTGCGACAGGTCTTTTTAACTATCTTCATAATCATAGCCATGAATTAACCGATAAAGAAGCGCAGGATACCAGCATTATTTTGAGTATGTTCGGCAGGGCTATGGGTGATATGGCGGGCAATTGGGTTGGTAACATGCGACGTGAAGCGGATATGAAAGACAGCCTTATTGCTAATTTATCTGATATTGAAAAGGACGCCTATAACAAAAAAACTGATATTGAAAAAGAAGAGTTTATTAATCAACGTTTGTTTGAAAAGAGTTTCATCGGGACAAACATAATAAGTTCAAACAATGTAGAAACATATAATAGTGCGACGCCGGCCGAACAACAGCAGGTTATTGCGGACGCTGTTTTGACTTTTGCGTCAACAGATCAAGTGGCAAAATTTAATCAATTAACAACCCAGGAAGAAAAATTAAATTTTATTACTCATTTGATGTTTCAGATGGATTTTCTGAGCAGATTAACGCCGCAAGATTTGATCGAATATCAAACAACAAAAGAGCAAGATAAAAAAGACGACTTCCTTAATAAGATAGGACTTAAGGTTGACGAAAATTCTTTTTGGAGCGGCATTAAAAAGACTGCTGGCCGCGCCGCGATGGTGGCACTTGTAACTGATCTTTTTTATGGTAAATCTAATAGTCAGGTTTATGGTAAATCTAATAGTCAGGATTTGTCTTATGCGGATGAGGCGGCTCTGGCCACGCGCCGGCTTATTATATTTGAAGTGTCAGCCATTTTGTCAGGCATTGCCTTAGCTGGTGCGAATGTTTTGTTCGGCCCTAAAGATACGCTTGATAAAAAAATAAAGGAAGCCGACAAAAATTCTTTTACTTCAGCACAGCAGCCGCCGACAACAAAAGAACAAGTGCAAGACGCGAGTAGTGCACCGGAATCTTTCTTGACGACGGCAGATTCTTCGCAAACACTTCTTCCGACCGGTGTTTCCGGATTAAAATTTGGTTATACGGATAATGGTAAATTATTTGTTGTTGATGATGGGGCGTCTTCGTTGTTGAAGGCGCCGTTGACTGACACACCTGTGACGTATACAGGTATTGTTTCAGCACAAGATCAAGCGATCACCTTGTTGTCTCAGGATCAGGGTTCCAGCGGTGTTACGTTTGATCTATCGCAACTCTCAGGAAAGAAAGCCAAGGCGAATGGTAATGATCCGATTTTTGGCAGCCGGTTTTTTGATTCCTTCCTTAAAGAAGTAGGGAGCATCCATGAAGATTTTCTTGATGATTTTTGGGGCATTTCAGCTATGTCGAAGTTTTCAGATACCAGGCAAAATATTAATACGCGTATGTTTGCCCTTGATTCTGTGACGGACACATGGGCCCAGGCGACCGGGTTTACCTATTCATGGGTTCGTTCGACTGAACAGGCATGGGAAGAGTTAAAAACATCCAATGCTAAAGCGACAACGCCGCTTTCTGAAGACAAATTAAAAGCGCAGCTGATCGCGCAAACAGCAAACATGACATTGCCCGGCTTGATTAATTTTGGATATATGTCCAAAATGCTGCAAAAAGGCACTGTCTCTACGGCCATCCGTGGGGTTGAAAATGTTGTGTCTGTCACAATGCACCCCACCAGGGGCAATGGTTTTACGGCTTTGACTGGTTGGGGATTCACGTACCGCAGTTATGGCCGGTTTGGGAAGTTTGATCCTACGACCGGCGAAGGTTTGACAGTTAATCCTTTTTATCTTATTACAACAATAGATTCCGATCCTTCTGACGGCATCACGTTTGGTTTAAATAATCCGATTGCACGCGTCAAAGGATCGGTTAATCTTAAAAATGATACCAATAATAACCCGGTTAGCAATTCGGTAATGATGGCCCGTTCTATTTCTATCGGTAACAGGCCGGGGGAGCGCGCGTTTCAGATGTCATTTGAAAAAGATTATAAGAGCAACAAAGCAAAGGGTTGGTCGTGGATTGAGTTGAATAATGGTCAGAAGCAGTTTTATAGTTTTACGGCAAATCGCGGCGGCGGGACATTACAGGATGTGATGAATCAAACAATAGACAATCGCGGGTCAGCGGAGATTTTTCAGGGTCATATTCATCAAGGGTGGCAAGGATCAAAAGGATTTTTTTCTCTGGTAGGCGGGGCATTTGGCCATGCAACAGCGAAGAATATTCTTCCTGAAAATACTAAGGAATACAATCGTGTGCTGGAAAAGAATTTTGAAAAAATGAAAGAGAATAAAACTGATCCTGAAAATACAAAAACTGAGCGTAGCAATCCACCTTTTTCTTTACATATCACAGTCGGAACTACAGAGCTTGTTCCACCTGGAACTGGTGAAATATCAACTTTTGTATGGTTGAATCCGGGATTTATGAAGGGTTCTTCGCCGGATCAATGGACCTTGGATGGGATGACAGGCTATAAAGGCAATCAGCTGAAAGTAGTATATAATCCGGAAGGCACTTATTTTCTACAAATAGTGACAGCCAAAGACGAGTCGCCGACATACGTAAAACCACAAATATTGCAAAGCTTTACGTTATTTAGTGCGGTATCCATGAAGGGGGCTTTGGATCAATGGACGCTGGATGGGATAACGCTTTCTCAAGGCCGTACATTGAATGCAGAATATAATTTGAATGACAATGCTGCCTTGCAAGCCGGATCAGATCAAAAGGCATCGTTTACGTTCTTAACGTTTGTGAATATTAAAAATGAACCAATATGGGTGCAAAAGGAAACTTCTTTTAAAGGTCAATTGGCGTTTGTTGGTGATGAGGTTCAGACGGATATTTCCTTATTGGAATATAAGGATACCCCTGGCAGAATTTCAGCGGCACTGCAGGGAAAAAACCTTGTGCTTTTGCAGTTTCCAGTAATAAAGAGCGGGCGGCCGGTTGATAGTTTTAATGATATGCCGACGTCTACAGCGGATGCGGATGCCCGGTTGTCTGCGATGAATCAGGATATCAAAAAATTCCCAGGGAGAAACACCTACGGCATGCAGATGATTTTCTTTGAGCACAATACCAAGGCAGATGACCTGCGGCATGCCGCCACGCTGATCCAACCTAGTGGGATAAAAGTGATAACGGAATATGCCAGCAGATCCGCAGCGGCTGATAATAGTGGAGCGCCGCTAGGCACATTCTATGAATTCAGTGCTGCAAAGGGAAATATTGAATATTATCATGAGGCGAATCCGCAGATTGGGACAGAAGGTGATAATAAGTGGTATCAGATGACCACCAATCTTCAAAGCTGGAAAACACCAGATAATAAAGCTGACGGCACGGTTAATGGGATACTGGTTGATGCAGAAGCTTTATATAAGGATGCCAGAGGCACGTTCTATCCAATAAAGAATCACGCTGCGCCCATACGTGTTAATAATAAATTCCGTTTTGTTGTTACGCCGCAACAAGGTCAAGATGGAAAAATAATGTTCAGGGAAAAAACATTTTTGTTTTCACAAGATGAAACGCCTGGAACAAAAAAACAAAAAAGAAAACAGCCGGCGGTTGTTTCTAAAGTTACATTGGATAGTAAGGATTATACCATTGATCCAGATAACCCTGAAGATCCCTTCAGAATTCGTACCATGTTTTTAATGCAGGGCGATTATTTGGCTCTGGATTACAATGATCCTGTTTATAACACCATGGTGCCTGTCCGGGAAAGTGTTCTTTTTCAATATAAGGGGCGTTATCAACCAGATGGAACCTGGAAAAAAGAAGCGTGGGACCTTGATGTCCAAAAAAGCGAAAATGGGACGAGAACAGAAACTACGGAGCTTGATTTCAAATATAGCAGCACACATAAAAAGAATACAAAGTTTAAATCCGTAACAAATACCGTGATTAATCTTTTTGTTGATGCTAATGGTGTTACGTATATTGGTGATAAAACCTTGCACTATTCAACGTCAACAGAAAAAGGCAGCAGTATTAAATCCTGGGGTGTTTATGCTGGCGGATCGCCGCATCTTTATCGTGTAACATATAAACAAAGCGGTAATGCCCAAAAGGTGTTTGGTGAAAACGGCAGAGGGTCTGAAAGAACAGTTGAATTGTCTATGAAGAAGATCCAAGAAGGCAAATATTTTGATTATGATAACCGGCATGGTTTGGATAAAGACATTTCAGTCACTGGCAGTGTCATTGGTGCTGATGGGAAGGTTCAGACGTTTAAAGGACATGAATGGGCCAGCAAAGGCATTGATCTCATTTTGTTTTTACCCAACGGTTATTGGGATTATGCTTCTTCCAAATCCGCCGGTTCTAAACCAGGCGGCGGCACGGCAAAAGCGTTTATTGAAGGCGCTGTTGTTTTAACACAAAAGGGAAAATACGTAAGGTATAGCACCTTGAGTGAAGCAGATCGTGCTTTTTATATTCAGCAAATGGATGCGTATGATAAAAAAGTTGCAACTGAGCAGGCT
>JBAXBM010000040.1:0-12719 GCA_037141995.1 Candidatus Omnitrophota bacterium | reverse complement strand
GAGAATGCTAAAATTCTCTCGCCAGCAACTGTCCACTAAATCGGGGTAAGTCCACATTCGTGCTCGTAGAAAGCACGCTTGAGAGGATCTTCGCATTTAAAAAGCTCAATAAAATGAGTGAATGACAGCTGTTGAATCAGCTTCTCTGTCGGGACGAGATTATATTCAGCCTGAAAGGGTATTTTTTTGACGGACGATTCGGAAATCAACGATTTCCAATTTTGAGGTATGTCAGATTTGGAAATCACTGATTTCCCAATTTGCGGATATGCTTCATAAAGCTGTCGGCATAAACGTAGGTAACGCCCTGTATAACATTGATCAATTTCCTTGTGGAGTGTTGATGCCAACTTTTCTATAATACGAGAACCATAGTTGGCGCGATCAAGCCCGCCCTGCTCGTATTCCAATATCTGATAACCAATCATCCAATTACGCAAAGTTAAACTGATATTAACGGCTTTTGTCGCTTGAACGAGGCACTGGTCATGAACACCCTTGATTGATAAAACAAGATCATGAAAGGTCTTGCCGTCTTTTTTAAGAGATGGTTTCATTTTTCACCTTAATAATTCTGACGCATTTTAATGAACGCTTCGAGGTCCGCCGGCTTCACGCGCCAGCGGCCGATCTTGGTTGCCTTGAGTTTCTTGGCTTGAATAAGATCTCGGATCCATTCCTCGGTCACGCCGAATTTTTCGGCAATTTGCGGCACGCTATAATATTCTTTAAAATTTTCAACCATAAGAATCACCTGTGCTTTTTTAATAGCTGTGGAACAGATTATCGCTGTTCTGAGGACTTCCTATTTCTCCAGAGTATAAACAGGCGTTCCGCCTTCGTCAACTTAAATACTTCAATGGAAGATCATATTTTGCTATATTTTCCACTCACAGCGCTGTTCCGACGAAGACCGAAATCCAATATGCAATGTGCAATTCCTGAATTGCATGTTTTTGCGTATTACATGCCGTCGGCATTAAGAAAGGCCACGCCGGTAGCATAAAACTTCAGACACCTTTAGCGATTATTTATGAACATGCAATGCCAAAAAATATTTTTATCATCACTGATCGCCTGCGCGCCTGCCGACCCGCATCCCCACCCTGGTCAGAAGGACCCGTGATCTTAACCCAAGGCCCGTATTATACCGTACGGTACAATAATCATAAGATTATACTTGACGGTTCAATCTTAAGGCATTATGCTTTGTTTTATGAGTGAAGAAACCATCACCCCAGCATCTATCGAACCTTTAACACCAGCTCAACCGGGCTCTGCATCAACAGACAACCTAATTTCAGAGGACAAAGACCTGACCGCCAGCGACCTTCAGAAGGCCGCGGGCATGTCTTACCGGCAACTGAACAGCTGGGATGAGAAGGGCGCAATCCCGGAAAGCCGGGACAACCATGATGCATGGCGCAAGTTTTCGCCCAACGACTTCTTTACCATCCTGATCTGCAAAGAGCTGAGGGATCGCTTTGGCGTCTCTTTTGAGGCCATTCGCAGGCTTCAGGAGCGCTTTGAAAAGGACAACTTTAATAACTTCCAGCATACGGTCAAATGCATAAGTCCCTTAGGATACGCGGTCTGTCTTTTCACTGACCTTGAACAGGAATTCTGCATTGATCAAGACCTTGGGATTGCCAATTACATCCGGGCCGGGCTTCTTCGCAAAAAGAACTCCAAGGATTACATCATCCTTCGCCTTAACCCCTTGGTGAACAAGATCTTTGAGCTCTTGCAAATGCCTCCTTTGCCGGATGGCGATGCATGGTATGAAAAGCTCTTTGAACTTCAAGGTCAAGCCGTTGTTAAGAATGACGCGGAGTTTCACCTGCTCAGCCTTGTACGCTCAAAAGATTTCCGGCACATCACGGTCCACTTAAAAGATGGCCGGATCTATCAAACCGATACCTATGAAGAACTTGCTGAAAAGATTGATGGCTCCAACGAGCTCATGAAGATTATTAAAGAAAAGCAATACCAAAGCGTTTCAATAGACTTGGCTGACGGAGAGGTGATCCGCATCTCCCGTAAAAGCCCGGTCAAGTTCAACAAGACGACAGAAAAATCCTGAGTCGCGTTGACATATAAGTAGAAACCTCCCAGAAGCGGCAGAGAGACCCTGAGCTGACGGAACCCGGCGCACATTGCGTTAACGGATTTCCATGCTCTCGGTTCAGGAATGCAAACAATACCTCCGCAAAGGGAATTTTACAGATGAACAGGTTGAACGGCTCCGCGACAGCCTCTATCAGATGGCCGACCTCTTCATCGCTGAATATATCAAAACCAAAAAGGCCGGGAAGAGCCCCATGAACCATGCAAGCGATCATTTATTGCCGAGTTTCAACCAAAGAACAGGCCGAGAAAGGCTATAGCCTCGAAGGCCAAGAGAAAGATTGCCAACAATTCGCCCTCAATCAAGGCCTCAACGTTGTCAAAGTCTTTGTTGAGCGCGGCGAGAGCGCCAAAACTCAAGACCGCACCCAGCTCAAGAACCTCATCCAGTATTGCGTTCAGAACAAAAAGAAACTCTCTGCTATCATCATCTGGAAGTACGACCGATTGGCCCGGAACCTCTCCGATCAGACCGAGCTTGTCAAAAACTTTAGTTCCCTCGGCATCCGCTTTCTTTCCGCAACCGAAAACAACGAACCCAATGCCGTTGGCAACCTCATGCGCAATATTATCGGCACCTTTGCGCAATTTGAAAATGATGTCAAAAGTGAACGCACCACCAACGGAATGAAGCAAGCGCTTCAGCAGGGCCGCTGGTGCTGGCGTGCGCCATTCGGATACAAAGGTTCCCGGGATGACCACAACAAACCCCTGATAGTTCCGGCCGAGGACAGTCGATACGTCATTGATGCCTTTGAGAAATTCATCACCGGCCTCTACAAACAGACCGACATCGTGGAGAGGGTCCGGCAATTAGGCTATAAGAAAGCCAACAAGGGTTTTATCAACCGTTTGCTGACCAACCCTCTCTATACTGGCCTTATCAAGTGCGAGTGGTTCCCGGAATACATCGAGGCGCTTCACAAGCCTATTATTAGCCGAGAAGTTTTCTTTAAAGCCCAAGAGATCATCACCGGCAAACGGCCATCGATTGTGCCCAAGCTTCTCAATCATCCGGATTTCCCTCTCCGAAGATTTGTTCGCTGCCCCAAGTGCGGGGAGAAATTGACGGCTGGCTGGTCCACCGGGCGAAAAAAACAGCGTTACGGTTATTATCATTGCCGAGTTAAAGGTTGTTCCTTTGGCATCAAGAAAGACGTTCTCGAAGAAAAGTTTTTCGAGCTCCTGAAAACCTTGGAACCACGCGAGGACGTGATCGACCTCTTTAACGCCATTGTTATTGACGCCCTTAAAAAAGTTCAGTCCGAGGAAATCAAGGAAGAATGCCGAATCGAGAAGGAATTAAAAGAATTGAACGATCAGCTGGAGAGGGTTGAGGAATTGGCGATCAAGGGAACGTTTGATGATGACACTTATAAGCGCAAGTCCGAGAAGTTAAAAGCCGAAATCCTCGCCAAACAGGTGGAACTAAACGAAACAACCATTGAACTCAACAACGCGGAGGCCTGCCTTAACTACTGCAAATTCTTCCTCAAAAACATCGCGCACCTATGGTCCGTCGCAGATATTAACCTAAAGCAACGATTTCAAACTCTGATCTTTCCCGACCGGATTACCTATAACGACAACGGGACATTTGGAACCACCGTAACCGCTTTAATTTTCAAGCAGTTGCAGGGTCAAATGTCCCGTGAGTCTCAATTGGTAGCCCCAACCGGATTTGAACCGGTGTTTTATGGCTGAGAACCAGACGTCCTGACCAGGCTAGACGATGGGGCCAAAAGAGGTCATGAATATATCATAGAAACTTTTTTTTGCAAAAACCTTTTTTCAGGCCGCAAATAAAGTGCATCATACTGGAAATACTTGACATTTATCCCTGGCGCGTTTATTATTTCAAAATTCCGGATCGGCAGTGCTGTCGGTTCAAATCGCAATGATGCATTTTTTTTCGGGCACCGATGCCCGGCTCTCCAATCCTTATTGGCGCGCCGGGCTTTTTATTTTTAGAAAATACAGGTCGCACGACCCTATTCAAGGAGAAAGCACATGAATCAACCGCTTCCCATCAGTGCCGGAGACACCGCCTGGGTCCTTATCTGCGCCGGGCTAGTGATGCTCATGACGCCGGCCCTCGCCTTCTTCTACGGCGGCATGGTGCGCCGCAAAAATATCCTCGCCATCCTGATGAAATGTTTCGCGTGCCTGGGGATCATCCTGCTGGCCTGGGCGATCTACGGCTACTCACTGGCTTTCGGCCGCGGGAACGGCTTCATCGGCAACTTCCAGTGGGCGTTCTTGAACGGTGTCGGGACAGCACCGGAACCTGCTTACGCGCCGACAATCCCCCACTGTGCGTTCATGATCTTCCAGGCCATGTTCGCGGTCATCACCCCGGCTGTTATCATCGGGTCACTTGTCGAACGCATCAAATTTTCCGCCTTTCTTGTTTTCAGCCTCCTTTGGCTGACGCTGGTCTATATCCCCATCTGCCACATGGTGTGGAGCGCTGACGGCTGGCTGCGCGGCATGGGCGTTCTGGATTTCGCCGGCGGCTGTGTGGTTGAAATCAACTGCGGTGTCGCGGGCCTTGTCAGCGCCCTCATCCTCGGCAAACGCATCGGCCTCACCCGCCCAACCCTCCACAACCTGCCTTTTGTTGTCCTCGGGGGAGGGTTATTATGGTTCGGCTGGCTTGGCTTTAACGCCGGCTCCGCCCTTGCGGCCAACGGGGTCGCGGCCAATGCCTTTGTGACAACCAACCTGGCGGCAGCCGCCGCGGCTGTCAGCTGGGCAACCGTGGAATGGCTCATCACGGGCAAACCAACCATGTTCGGCACTATTTCCGGCGTGATCGCCGGGCTTGTGGCCATCACGCCCGCCTGCGGCTTTGTGGAACCCTGGGCCGCCATGATCATCGGTTTTGTGGTCGGCCCCTTGAGCTTCTTCGCCGTCAGCACCATCAAGCAGAAATTCGGCTACGACGATTCGCTGGATGCTTTCGGCGTGCACGGCATCGGCGGATTCTGGGGCATGATTGCCACGGGAATATTCGCCACCACCGCGGTTAACCCTTCCGGAAGCAACGGGCTTCTCCTGGGGAATATGGCTCAGCTCAAAATACAATTTCTTGCCGCGTCCTTCACCGTCATCTACTGCGCCGCGGCCACCGCGCTGATCGCCATGGCCGTTAACAAGCTCATTGGATTGAGGGTCTCTGCCGAAGACGAAATCATGGGACTGGACATCACCCAGCACTATGAACGCGCCTACACCATGCTCGAATAATGAAAGGAAGATTATGAGGCTCATCACCGCGATCATCCAGCCGCACCGCCTTGAAGAAGTCAAAAAAGAACTTTATGCCGCCGATGTCAACCTGATCACGGTCTCCGAAGCGCTGGGCCACGGCCGTCAATTCGGCATCGATGAGTTCTACCGCGGCGTTAAGGAAACAGGCAACCTCCTGCGGAAGATACGCATCGACATCGCCGTCAATGAAGCTTTTGAAGAACGCACGGTGGCCGCCATCATCAAGGGCGCCAGGACCGGAAAAATCGGTGACGGAAAAATATTCGTCACGGATCTCAAGCGCTGCATCCGCATCCGTACCGGCGAAGAAGGCTCCCGCGCCATCGGCTAAAGGCACGCCCTGTCTTTTCTTTGCCGCCCCGTTGACACCGGCGAAATGGTGCAATACAATACGTCTATGCCCACCAAAATTGCCATCGGCTTTTCCAGATTAAATGACCCTGTTGCCGCTTTTAAAAACGCAGCTATCCAGGTCAAACAGCAACTCAACTCCGTTACCGTTAATGTCGTGCTGGTCTTCGCCACCGATGCTTATATGAGTGAGGAAGGCCTTGAAACCCTTCACCGCATCCTTCAGCCCGAACGCCTGATCGGCTCACTCACACCAGGAATCCTTCTTGGCAATAAAGCCGAAATGAGAGGCGTCGGCATCCTGGGGATCATGTCGGATGACTGGCATTTCGGCGCTGCCGGGATTGACAACCTCAATCTGATCACGACACGTGAGGCCGGATATAACCTGGCCAAAATCCTCGTTACCGACCACGCCTCGCCCAACCGCAATGCCGCCATTTGTTTTTATGATGGTTTGCGTAAAAATAATTCGCTGATATGCGCCGGCATGAACGAAGGTTTTGGGCTTGCCCTGCCTGTTTTCGGCGGCATCGGCCTTGACAGCGATCATATCAGATACACACGCCACTTTTACCAAACCCGCATCATCAACGATGCGGCCGTCGGCCTGCTCATCGGCGGCGCCAGCATCACCGCCGTCACTTCGCACCAAAGCCTGAAGCCGCTCGGGAAACCCCGCATCATTGACAATGCCAAAGAAAACATCATCCGGACAATCGACAAACGCCCGGCCGTGAACCTTTACGAAAATTATTTTCTTGAAAAAGGGCAAACCCTCGACCGCAACAAGATCAATGCCATCCGTATGCTTTATCCCTTGGGAATCGGGACCATGAATGCCAGAGAATATTTGATCCGTAACCCTATTGACTTCCTGGAAGACGGTAGTATCGTATGTCAGGGAGAAATACCGACGGGCAGCCCGGTGCATTTGATGGTCACGGATAAGGACATCTGCCGGCGGAACATCCATGACGCGGCCGTAAGCCTGCACGAACAACTCCTGGGGAAACCGCCCGGACTCGTGCTGGTCCTGGAATCTTTTATGCGGCATAAAGCCATGGGGAATGCCGAAACACCCACTGTCAGCACCATCCGTGATGTCCTGGGAAGCGCCGTCCCTATCTTCGGCATGTATACCCTCGGCGAAATTGCTTC
Organism: Candidatus Omnitrophota bacterium; assembly: GCA_037141995.1. Taxonomy (GTDB): domain Bacteria; phylum Omnitrophota; class Gorgyraeia; order Zapsychrales; family Fredricksoniimonadaceae; genus Fredricksoniimonas. The sequence continues at coordinate 5,807 of JBAXBM010000040.1, read as the reverse complement.
GCCGGGATCATTAAAAAACTTTCACGCAACCCAGTTGCTCAACGCGAGCCTTGCGCTCCTGGCGATCGGATAACACATGCCCGGAATAAGTTCCCCTGTAACCCCATTTGATATTACGCCGCTGCTCATGACCACAAGCCTTGTCCTTGTTGTCGCCGTCAGCGGCCTCGCCTACTTTCTCATTGAAAAATCGGAAAAACTCAAAGACCTCACAGCGTCTTTCGAGAAAATCATGAACTCTTTCAACGAGCTTGATGAACAAGCCAAACTGATCGTAAAAACCGACCTGGAACTTAACAAAGCCCAGGAAGAGCTCGACCGCCGCCTGATCGGGTTAAATACGCTGCAAACCCTTTCCCGCACGATCAGCCGGACCCTTGACGAACAGGAAATATTTCATAAAATCGACAAAAACATTGCTTCCGAACTCGGCTTCAACCACCTGTTAATCCTGACATACAGTGACAGCGCCGCGTTCACCGCACGCGCCAATATCGGCATTGATCCGGCAAAAATTGAACAGATCCAATCCGAGCTTGCCCATGATTCCCAGTTTCTCAACGCGCTCAAAGACGGCATGACATTTTCATCACTGAATTCATCCCAGAAAACAAAATCCCGCATCATCCAGCTTTTTGAAAACGAACATTTTATTCTTTCCCCATTACTGACCCAGCGCGGCGTCGGCGGACTGCTATTTGTCGGCAACCGCTATAACGCGCCTTCGGTCACAGCCGGTGACGAAGAGCTGATCGCCATCCTCGCCAGCCAGCTGGCCCAGGCCCTTGAGAATTCCCAGCTTTTCGAACAGGTCTACCGCTCAAGCCAAACCCTTGAAACCAAGGTCACCGAACGCACCAAAGAACTTTCCCAGGCCCTCAAAGACGTCGAGGATATCTCCAAAAAGAAATCAGAGTTTATCTCCGCCGTGTCGCATGAACTGCGAACTCCCCTGACCTCCATCAAGGGCTACGCTTCCATCCTCATGACAGGCAAGGTCGGAGAAATCCCCGATGCCGTCAAAGAGCGCCTCGGCAAAATCAACACCCACTCCGATAACCTGGTCAAGCTCATCAATGACCTTCTGGACATCTCGCGGATTGAATCCGGCCGTGTTGAAATGAAAGCCACGCCGCAGAATGTCCGCCCCATGCTCGATACCATCGCCGACCTCCTCACGCCCCAGCTCAACAACAAAAATGTTACCCTGCATATCAATATCCCCGCAGATATGCCGGAAATCGAATACGACACAACCCAAATGGACCGCGTCTTTATCAATCTTGTCAGCAATGCGATCAAATTCACACCCGCGGGCGGATCCATCACCATCAGCGCCCGCACCAACACCGCGCGCGCAGAAACGGTGTTTGAAGTCGCCGATACAGGGATCGGGATCAAAAAGGAAGATCTCCAGCGCATTTTTGACGAATTTTACCGCGTCGATAACGAAATCAACATGAAAGTCAAAGGCACGGGGCTCGGCCTGGCGCTTGCCAAAAACATCGTTGAAGCACATTACGGCCATATGTGGGTCACAAGCACGGTCGGCCAGGGCACAACGTTCCATTTCACCATGCCGTTGCAGCACAAAGCCAAAGAAATCAGACAAAAGAAATAACAGGTATCCCATGAAACGCCAAAGAATCCTGATCATTGACGACGACGAAGACATCCTGGATGTCCTAGAACTAACCCTGTCGGAAAAATTCGATGTGATCAAAGCCGCCAACGGACAGGAAGGGCTGAATCACGCCCGTGCCAATACCCCCGACATCATCATCACCGACTACATGATGCCCGTCATGAACGGCCCTGATTTCTGCCGGGAGCTGCGCAAGGATGTCCTCCTGGCGCATATCCCCATTATCCTGCTCACAGGAAAAGGGGATATCAAAGACATGGTCCTTGGCATCAACGCCGGAGCAGATGATTACCTCATCAAACCCTTTGAGCCTGAAAGCCTGCTGGCGCGCATCAACATGATTGTCCTGCGCACCATCAGGAATCTTGACGCTAACCCGCTCACCCATCTGCCGGGGAACGCCTCGATCATGGAAGAACTTCAGAACAGGATCCAGAGCGGGAACGCTTTCGCCATCGGCTATTGCGACCTTGACAAATTCAAATTCTATAATGATAAATACGGTTTTGAGAAAGGCGACGAAGTCATTAAGGCTACCGCCAGGATTATCATCCAGGCAAGCCAGAAGCAGGGCAAAACCGATACCTTCGTGGGGCATATCGGCGGCGACGACTTTGTTTTTGTGTGCGCGGATGCCATCGCGGATGCCATCAGCCAGGAAATCATCAACCTGTTTGATGCCGCGGCACCTGACTTTTACAATGACATTGACCGGACAGAAGGCTTTATTATGGGAAAAGACCGGCAAGGGAACATCACCAAAGCCGGCCTTTTATCCATATCCATCGGCATCGTTTCCAATGCCTTCACCAAAATCACCCATGTCGCGCAAATCGGAGAAATCGGCGCCGAACTGAAAAAATTCGCCAAAGCGCAGGACAAGAGCAACTTTGTAAGAGATAAACGTAAAACTGAATCTATTGAATAATCGTGCGTCACCCGATCTATTTTACCGCGCTGCCAACACAAGGTCGACCACCAAAAGCTGGCCGCGGGCACGCACACTGCCGCATCTGAACACCGTCAAGAACATCCGTATAATCACACCACTCCCCATTCACAGGCGTTGGATTAATCTCAATATATCTTGCCCCATCATAATATCCACCCATGATCGCCGCCGAACCGGTATCAAAATAATCTTTTGCCCTGTTATTCACCAAATTCAAAAGAGGGGTGTGTATACCTCCGAGCGCCCCAAGCACAAGAGACACAACGACCACCATCACAAGCAGATACTCCAACATGCTCTGCGCCGTCAACCGCCTGTTTGTGTGAATCAACATAAAATCCTCCATAACCCCAAAAACATACCGTATTAACAATATACCATATGTTTCCTGATTTTGCTCAGCAACCCTTAAGCCCCACGATAACACCCGCAGGATCAGCGCTGGCAAAAAAATAACTGGCTGTCACAAGGACATTAGCCCCAGCCCGGACGATCTCCGGAGCCGTTGCCGCATTCACGCCGCCATCGACCGCAATATCCCCGCCGAAGCCAGCGCATCGCAGCCACTCCATTTTAGGCAAAGCGGAGGGAATAAACTTCTGGCCCGAAAACCCTGGCTGAACTGACATCACAAGGGCCGCATCCATTTCCCCTAAAACTCCTTCCAGGCACGTCACAGGGGTCCCCGGATTTATCGCCACACATGCCTGCCGGCCTTTGGCGCGTATCCGGCGCAGGTCCGCGGTCAATTTAACAGCATCCAGCGTTTCAACTTCCTTGGGGTACTGACCATACGCCCGGCACGCCTCACGCCGCTCGCCGTAACATTCAGCATGAACAGCAATAACACCGGCCCCGGCGTCAATAAACGCATCGATGTAATCCCACGGATGTTCAATCATCAGGTGCACGGCCACCGGCAACCGCGTATACCGGCAAGCCGCGGCAGCCACAACCGGGCCGATAGTAATATTCGGGACAAAATGCCCGTCCATCACATCCACATGGATACGATCAACCCCTGAACGTTCACACAATGTCAATGCCTCGGCCATCTTGCCGAAATCCGCTGATAAAATACTGACGCTAATTTCTATATCCATAAAATTCTCCTGATAAAAGAAAAAACCCACGCCTTTTTAAGGACGCAGGTTGTTTCATGGGACTTAAAATGGTGCGCGGGGTGGGACTTGAACCCACACGGGTTACCCCATACGCCCCTCAAACGTAAGTGTCTACCATTTCACCACCCGCGCAAATCTTCACTTCAAAAATCGAGGGAACAATCAAATTTTAGAACGAAATAATACCACGTTTCATCATGGTGTCAAACTAAAAATATACCGGGCAAACCAGCTAAACAGCCAGCGCTGCCGCCACAAAATCACGGAACAACGGATGCGGCTTGTCGGGCTTCGACTGAAACTCAGGATGAAACTGACATCCCACAAACCAGCGGTGCCCTTTCACCTCAACCACCTCAACCAGATCGCGCTCAACATTCATCCCCGCGATCACAAGCCCCTTGGCCGTCAACACCTCACGGTATGTATTATTAAACTCATAACGGTGACGATGCCGTTCGGAAATATCTTCTTTTTTATACGCCGCAAAAGACTTCGTTTCTTTCACCAGCCGGCACGGATACGCGCCCAGCCGCATGGTGGCGCCCATATTCGTCACCTGATGCTGTTCGGCAAGCAAGCTAATAATCGGATCTTTCGTGTTTTTGTCGAATTCCGTAGAATTAGCCGTTTTTAGGCCGCACACATGCCGTGCGAACTCAACACTTGCCAACTGCATGCCCAGGCAAATACCCAAAAACGGGATATTCTTTTCACGGGCAAATTTAATCGCCTTGATTTTACCTTCAATGCCGCGGGTGCCGAAACCGCCGGGAATCAGAATGCCCTGCACATCTTTAAAAGCCTTATCGACCTTTCCCTTTTCAAGAGACTCAGAATCAATCTTGATAATATTGACCCTGGCATCCGCCGCGATGCCGCCGTGGATGAGCGATTCATAAATCGATTTATACGCATCCGCCAACTGGATATATTTACCGGCCACCGCGATATTCACCTCTTGCTTGGGATGGCGCACGCGCTTGACAACATAATTCTCCCAATCCTTAAGGTCATTATCCTTGGTCTTGATGTTGAGCCGTTTGGTAATAAGGGCATCAAGCCCCTGGGCTTTAAACGAAGACGGGCATTCATAAATACTCTTGACATCCGGCGCGTCAATGACACCCTCAACATCAACATTGCAAAAAAGGGCAATCTTTTCCTTCTGCTCCAAAGATATCGAACGTTCCGTGCGGCACAGCAGGATATCCGGCTGAATGCCAATCTCGCGCAAACGGCCGACCGAATGCTGCGTCGGCTTGGTTTTCTGCTCACCGCAAGATTTGATATACGGCAACAGGGTCACATGGATATTCAGGGCGTAATGCTCCCCGAGTTCCCAGCGCAACTGACGGATAGCCTCAAGGAACGGCAGGCTCTCAATATCACCCACGGTCCCGCCGATCTCCACAATCACCACATCAACCTCATGCTCACGGGAAACCATTTTGATCGACGCCTTGATCTCATCGGTGATATGCGGGATAATCTGGACAGTTTTGCCGAGATAATCGCCGCGGCGTTCCTTGATGATCACGGAATAATAAATTTTGCCCGCTGTAATATTGTTACTCTTGGAAAACTGGCCGTTGGTAAAGCGCTCGTAATGGCCAAGGTCAAGGTCCGTCTCGGCACCGTCATCCGTGACGTACACTTCTCCATGCTGGTAAGGATTCATGGTGCCGGGATCTATATTCAGGTAAGGGTCACACTTAAGGATAGTGACCTTGAGCCCGCGCGACTCCAGAAGCTTGCCGATTGATGCGGAGGCAATCCCTTTACCCAAACTTGAAACAACACCGCCCGTTACAAAAATATATTTACTCATAATAAACCTTTATCAATAAGAAAGAAGAAGCCGCTTCCCGGAAACTATGTATTTTGCATGTTAAGCGCAGGAAAAAATCGGGCGCTGCCTATGCCCACGGTACAATTGTAGTTTAGGCCGACTTCCCTTCCAACAGATATTTACTTTTGTTTTTAGGAACTTCTACAGGGTACTGGCCGGAATAACAGGCATGACAAAAACCATTCCCGTCTTTCATGACCGACAGCATGCCCTTCAGGGTTAAAAATTCGAGAG
>JBAXBM010000039.1:0-12986 GCA_037141995.1 Candidatus Omnitrophota bacterium | reverse complement strand
GGTTTACCGAGAAAATAATCTTCCTCAGTTAAAATTGAAATAGCCGCGGCACCGGCATCTTCATACACACGGGCCAGCATTTCCGGATAAAAATTCTCCCGGATTATACCTTTGGACGGAGATGCTTTTTTTATTTCAGCAATAAGATTAACACCGCCAGGACGTGCAATCGCTTGCCGGAATAATCCGTAGGATGAATACGTCGCCGTATCAAGATGAGCCCGAATATTATCAAAAAAAGGACGTTTACGCACGTTATGCACGCGTTTTTTATCGAGGATCGTCTTTAGGAAATCAGCAGCCACGATTAGTAAACTCTTTCAATTGTTCTAATTTATGCAAAGCTTCACCGCTATCGATCATCCTTTCGGCAAGCACAACCCCATTTGATGGCGAATCAACAATGCCGGCGCCATAAAGGCCGAAAGCGGCGTTCATCACCACAATGTCCCTTTTAGGACCTTTCTCACCTGACAGTATAGCACGCAGGATAACAGCATTCACATCCTTATTCCCGCCTTTAAAATCCGTCCCTGTGGCACGGGTAAATCCAAAAGATTCAGGTGTAACCTCATATGAACGTATACCGCTGTTAATGACTTCACTGATAAATGTTGTTGACGCTGTTGAAACTTCATCCAATCCGTCTGTGCTATGAACAACAACGACACGCTGTGCCCCCAGATTTTTCAGCACATGCGCCATCGGTTCTACCAGGGCGTGGCTGTAAACTCCCATCATCTGATGTGTCGCAAAAGCAGGATTGGTGAGCGGCCCCAGCACGTTAAAAATAGTTTTTACTCCCAGCGATTGCCGCGCCGGTGCCACATGTTTCATCGCCGGATGATGACGTTGCGCGAACAGAAAGATAATCCCTGTTTCATTAAGGCAATCCGGCAGGTATTCGTGAGGTATCGCTATATTGATGCCAAGCGCTTCAAGAACATCCGCGCTGCCGCAAAGACTAGAAACCGAACGGTTCCCATGTTTGGCAACTTTGACACCGGCGGCCGCGATCACAAAAGCGGCAGCTGTCGAAATATTGAATGAATGCTGCGCATCTCCTCCGGTGCCGACAATATCAAACACGGAGGAACAGCCTGTCTGTACCGGGACAACATATTCACGCATGACCATCGCGGCAGACGTAACTTCTTCAACCGTAAAGCCTTTACTGTTTAAAGCGGAAAGAAAAGAACATATGTCCTTGTCAGATACACCGCCGTTCATGATTGCCAGCATGGCTGAACGCATCTCTGCGGCAGAAAGGTTAATTTGATATTGAAGTTTCTGAAGGATATCGTGCATGGTTTTTCATGTTAATTTTATCGTTTAAAGCTCAAGGAAATTGGCGAGAAGTTTCTTGCCGTCACGGGTCAGGATTGATTCAGGATGGAACTGGACGCCCCAAAGAGGCATCGTTTTATGGCGCACCCCCATGATTTCGTTATCATCTTCAGACCTGGCGGTAATTTCAAGGCTGTCAGGAATAGTTTTTTCTTCAATAACAAGAGAGTGATACCGGGTGGCATCAAAGGGGTTTACCATCCCCTTAAAAAGATCTTTACCATTATGGCGGATGCGGGATGTTTTTCCGTGCATGAGTTTTCCGGCCCTGATAATTTTCCCCCCAAAAGCAAACCCGATAGCCTGGTGGCCGAGGCAAACGCCGAGAATGGGGATTTCTCCGGCAAATGACTTGATGACATCTACCGAAATACCTGCGTTTTCAGGATTGCTGGGCCCGGGAGATATGACGATACGGCATGGGTGCAGACGCGCAATTTCTTCCAGTGTGATTTCATTATTGCGGTAAACTTTTACCGAAGCTTTGAGTTCACCAAAATACTGAACAATGTTATAGGTGAAAGAATCGTAATTGTCGATCATCAGGATCATAATAAATCACACCGCAGGATCAAAGCCCCGTCCCTATATAATATGGGTTATTCTTTTTCGCGTTTGATACTGGCGCCCAGAGCGATTAATTTCTTATCAATATTTTCGTAACCGCGATCAAGATGATAAACGCGCCGGATTTCTGTTTTTCCGCGAGCTACAAGGCCGGCCATGACAAGCGCGGCTGAAGCACGTAAATCAGAAGCAATAACCGGTGCTCCGCATAAAGTATGCCCGCCCTCAATGATGGCACTCCCGCCTTCACGGCGAATCCGCGCGCCCATACGGTTTAATTCGGCAATATGCATGAAACGGTCAGGGAACACCGTGTCACGGATCACGCTCACGCCGTCAGCCGATGTCATCAGCGCCATATACTGCGCTTGCAAATCCGTCGGGAATCCCGGGAAAGGGTATGTGGTGATACTCACAGGTTTAATGAGCTTCGCGGGTTTTACAGAAACCATATTCTTTCCTGCTTCAACGTGAATACCCACTTTAGCTAATACATCTTCAAGCGCCATGAGTTGATGGTAATCAATATCACGGATCACAAAATGACTGCGGGCCATGGCTGCCAAAAGGACAAAAGTACCTGCTTCAATACGGTCAGGTGATATTTTATAATCCGCGCCATGCAATTTCTTAACACCCTGGATAATAATCCGTGGGCTTCCCTGTCCTTTAATTCTGGCACCCATTTCATTTAAAAAATTGGCAAGGTCTTCAACTTCCGGTTCACACGCGGCGCATTCAATGATTGTTTCACCTTCAGCCAGTGTCGCGGCCATCATGATATTGGCCGTACCAAGAACTGAAGGTCCCGAGGCGCCACCAAGATAAACACGGGTGCCCTTGAGGCGTTTGGTCCTGGCAATAATGTAGCCGGCTTCAATATTAACCTTTGCGCCGAGCGCTTCAACGCCCTTGATATGCAGATCAACAGGGCGCACACCAATAACGCAACCGCCAGGTAAAGAAACTCTGGCTTCGCCCAATTTTGTCAATAAAGGACCAAGAACGCAAATAGACCCTCTCATGGTTGAAACCAGCTTATAATCGGCAACAGGATTTGGTTTCCCGGCAGACATAATGATCAATTTGTCTTTGTCCCATTCGATATCTTTGCCCAAAGATTTAAGCAATTTGATCATTGTGCTGGTATCAAGCAGCTTGGGCACATTGCGCAAAATACATGTTTCATCCGTAAGGAGTGTCGCGGCCAAAACCGGCAAGGTGGCATTCTTGGAACCGCTGATAGAAACTTCGCCTTTAAGTGGCTTTCCGCCTTCAATGATGATCTTGTCCATGGGGCCTGTTCGTGGTTAGGGGTTAAAGTGATTTTTGTGCCAAAATAACACGGGATTCGCCGGCATTATCATTGTATACATTTATTTTATCCCAATGCCCCGTGCTGGCAAAGAGTTTTTCTAACTCTTTTGCTTGCCCGTCGCCGAATTCGAGGGCGAGGATTCCGCCGGGCTTAAGGATTTTAAAAGATGTCGGGATAAGAAATCTGTAAAAATGAAGTCCATCGGGACCGCCATCCAAAGCCAATTCAGGTTCATACCTGACATCAACAGGCAACGCCGGCAATAAATACGACGGGATGTAAGGAGGATTGGAAACAATGGCATCAAAACGTTCCGTTGTTTCATCCAGATACCAGAACATATCACGGTTTATGCATTCAACACGGTCTGTTGTCGCATTAAGCATGGAATTGTGCCGGGCATATTCTAATGCTTTTTCTGAAATATCAAGGGCCGTAACACGGCTCCGGGATAATTCTTTGGCAATAGTAATCGCCAGACAACCGGATCCTGTCCCAATATCAAGGATGCGATGATCGGTTTGTGGATAAGCCTTTAATGTACGGATCAGCATGTCGGCAAGGATTTCAGTTTCAGGGCGCGGGATCAGAACATCCGGTCCGATATCAAACCGATAACCGAAGAATTCTGTAAATCCGGTAAGGTATTGCACCGGCTCTCCTGTTAAACGGCGCCGGCGCATATCGTTCAAGCGTGACTGTTCATTATGTGTTAGGGGGCGCGGGTGCAGATAAAGCTCACTGCGCGAGCAACCAAGTATGGCGGTCAAAAAAAGCTCGTCGTCCGTCATCCCAGCAGGTCTCTGGTGTCCTGTTCAGCCCTTAGCAAGGCGTCAAAGATTTCATCCAGAGAACCCTCCATAACAGCAGGAAGCTGATGTGTTGTAAACCCTATCCGGTGATCCGTAACACGATGATCAGGGAAATTATAGGTGCGGATCTTTTCACTGCGATCGCCTGTGCCAACCTGGGCTTTGCGTGCGGATGCTTCCTTACGGGCGCGTTCCTGCTGAAGATGTTCCTGCATACGGGCTCGCAGCACGCGCATGGCTTTGATTTTATTCTTCAGCTGGGAGCGTTCATCCTGACAAATGACAACAAGGCCGGTAGGTAAATGCGTGATACGGATGGCGGAATCAGCGGTGTTGACACTCTGCCCTCCTGGGCCTGAAGCGCGGAAAACATCAATTTTCAAATCTTTAGGATCAATGACAAGGTCAACTTCTTCAGGTTCAAAAAGCACGGCCACCGTGGCAGCTGACGTATGTATCCGGCCGGCAGCCTCTGTTTCTGGAACGCGCTGAACGCGGTGAGTGCCGCTTTCCCACTTAAGCCGACGGGAAGCGCCTTTCCCGCTCACGCTGAAAATAACTTCCTTATATCCTTTTTCACCTTCACTGACCGCGATAGGATCAATTTTCCATGATTTGGACGCGGCATATTTGGAATACATCCGGTAAAGATCAGCGGCAAAAAGACTGGCTTCCTGTCCGCCTGTTCCGGCACGGATTTCAAGGATCACATCAAGGTCTTTTTCGTTTTTTAAAGGATCAAAAAAATCATTAATACGAGATTCGATCATTTTAAAAGACACTTCAAGCACGGCAAGCTCCTGCCTCGCCATATCACGCAGGTCACGGTCAGCTTCGTCCGTGATCATACGGCGAGCTTCCATAATCTGCGTGCCATGGCGGGCATATTCATGCTGCATTTCGATGATTGGCTTTAAATCAGCGAATTCTTTGGCGAGCTTTTGATACGTATCCTGGTCAGTGATCGCGCCGGTTGATGCAAAAAGCTGTTCAAGCTCGGCGTGGCGGGACTTGGCGTCCGCCATTTTCTTCAGGTTACTTTCCTTTAGCATACCGCTTCTGGAAGCGCTCAATGCGGCCAGTCGTGTCCATGATCTTTTTCGATCCGGTAAAAAACGGATGACAGCTCGAACAGATTTCGACGCGGATGTTCTTTTTTGTCGCGCGTGTGTTCATGACATGCCCACAGGCACAAGCAATTGTTGTTTCCTGATAATCAGGGTGAATTCCGTCTTTCATAACACCTTCCTTTTACATATGAAATTACATCCCGGCGGGATAACCGGACCTTGTCCCAAAGAATTAAGAATTATACATTATCTGTTCATATTTTGCAAGAATTCCTCATTATTCTTCGATTGAGACATTTTTTGAATAAGAATTTCCATGGCTTCAGCGGAATTAAGATCAGTGAAAACCTTGCGCAAAAGCCACATCCGCTGGAGCTGTTCTTTGGTAACAAGCAGTTCTTCATGACGGGTATTGGAACGTTTAATATCAATGGCCGGATAAATACGGCGCTGGAAAAGGCTTCTATCCAGCTGGAGTTCCATATTGCCGGTTCCCTTGAATTCTTCAAAAATAACTTCATCCATACGGCTTCCTGTATCGACAAGTGCCGTGGCAATAATTGTAACAGAGCCACCTTCTTCAATATTGCGTGCGGCACCAAAAAAACGTTTCGGCTTATGCAACGCAATCGAATCAACACCTCCTGAAAGGATTTTGCCGGAGTGCGGGACAACCGTATTATACGCACGCGCGAGTCGTGTGATGGAATCAAGGAGAATAACCACATCACGCTTATGCTCGGCCAGGCGCTTAGCTTTTTCCAGCACGATTTCCGCCACCTGAACGTGCCGTTCCGCCTGTTCATCAAATGTTGATGAAACAACTTCAGCTTTGACATTCCGTTGCATATCGGTGACTTCTTCAGGCCGTTCATCAATTAAAAGAATAATCATGACAACTTCAGGATGACTGACGGTGATCGCATTCGCGATTTTCTGCAGAAGGACTGTTTTCCCGCTGTATGGCGGCGCGACAATAAGTGCCCGCTGTCCCTTTCCGATCGGCGTCAGGAGATCCATGATGCGCATGGAAATATCCCCTGGCGTATTTTCGAGCTTCAACCGTTGATTAGGATAAAGGGGTGTCAGATCATCAAACAGGATTTTATCCTTACATTTATCAGGATGTTCAAAATTGACAGCTTCAACTTTCAATAAAGCAAAATATTTTTCACCATCCTTGGGGGGACGAATTTGCCCGCTGACGGTATCGCCGGTCTTTAAATCAAACCGCCTGATCTGGGAAGGGGAAATATAGATATCGTCCGGACACGGGACATAATTGTACCCTGAACTGCGCAGGAACCCGAACCCTTCCGGGAGTATTTCAAGAACACCAGACCCGAACATAAGCCCATCTTTTTCAGCCTGCGCTTGAAGAATTTTAAAAATCAGGTCCTGTTTCTTTAATGCACTGACACCTTCGAGGTTAAGGTTTCGTCCGGCCTGTAAAAGCTCGGCCACTTTCATTTCCTTTAATTCCTCAATATTCAGGCTTTTCGTCGCAACAGCTGGTGTTGTTACGGCAGCTGGCACTGTTTCTTCCTGTGCGGACTGATTGCGGTCATTCTTGGCTTCTCGTGTCATACGGTGTTACTCCTGTTGGATGGATGTTGGGAAAACGGTGCGCCCGATGAACGGGGCTCGGTAAGGAACCTGATGATCCGTTCCACTTGTTGTTTTGTGGCGGCGGCACTACCGCTGTTATCTATAATATAAGCGGCGTATTTCATTTTTTCACTCAAGGGCATCTGCCGACGGATGCGCTTGAGAACATCTTCCCTGGAAAGACCATTGCGTCCCATTGCGCGTTTGATCTGAATCTCACGGCGGGCCTTGACAACAATCACGGCGTCAACCAGCGTATGCCAACCCGCCTCGCATAAAACCGCAGCATCAACAACAACCATTTGCCGTTTTGCTGCCTTAATCGCTGCCTCGATTTCACGCCGCAGATAGGGATGAACAATTGATTCAAGCAGTCGCAAGGCGTCCGGATCATTAAATACAATTTTTGCAAGAGCGGCGCGGTCAATGCCAGGTAAACCGGCAATACCATTCCCAAATGCCCGGCGAATCGCGCTCTGACAGCTTTTATTCTTTTCATACAAAAGATGGACAATATTATCTGCGACGATAACATCCGCCCCCCTGGCCGCGAACATGGCCGCAATGGTTGATTTCCCTGAACCCATGCTTCCGGTTAGACCTATTTTAAGCATTTTTTATAACACTCCACATACTGAGCCGCAGATGATTCCCATGTCCAGCGGCATCCCATCGCACGGATAATCAATCCGGCAAAAATATCTTTGGTAATAAAAACACTCAACGCGCGATCTACCGCATTTAATAATCCGTTGACAGTATGCGCCGGCATCACAAAACCATTACCTGCTTGATTATTTAATGTAAAATCAGTTACGGTATCAACAAGGCCTCCTACGGGATTAACAATCGGGATTGTACCGTAGCGCAAACTAATCATTTGTGTTAATCCACAAGGTTCATAAATGGATGGCATAAGGAAAAAGTCAGACCCCGCGTAAACCATATGAGAAAAACTTTCATCATAACGTATAACCACACCGCAGTGTTGCGGGTATTTCCTTGCCAGTTTAACAAGCAGTTTCTGATACTTCTCCTCGCCTACGCCCATGAAAACAACCTGCACAGAGCGTTGCATCAGCGCATCAAAAGCGTTCTCGACAAGATCAAGCCCTTTTTGATAGCAAAGCCTTCCGACAAAACCTAATACAGGAATATTTTTATCTCGTGGAAGCCGGAGGGCATTTTGCAGCTTCTCTTTATGAATTGATTTTACCTGGGCGTCACCATTGATGTATCCCGGGCTTAACAATGGATCTTTTTCAGGATCCCAATGGTTATAATCCAGACCATTAAGTATTCCGATTAACCGGTCCCGATTCTGGCAGATGACGCCTTCAAGTCCACACCCCCATTCATGTGTTTGAATCTCTTGGGCATATTGCGGGCTAACGGTTGTAATATAATCAGCGAAAACAATCCCTGCTTTCAGAAAATTTATTTTTTCATAAAACTCAAGCGCCGCGGGATTAAATAATTTTTCATCCATATTAATACGCGGTAAATCCTCTTTCGGGAAAACACCCTGGTAAGCCAGATTGTGTATTGTAAGTACCGATCGCGTATTTACGAAAAAAGGATCAGCGGCATAATTTTCCTTTAATAAAGCGGGAATTAAACCTGTTTGCCAATCATGGCAATGGATGATATCCACAGGTGTTCCGAGATCTTTAAGAAAGCGGAGCATTTCATGGCATAAGAAAGAAAAACGGTCGATATTATCCGGATAATCACCTCCCGTTTCACCGTAAAGCTGCGCCCTGTCATAAAATTCAGGATGACGTAAAAAATAAACTTTTACCGCATGCCCAATCGTAGTCATGTTAATACGATCATTGAACGTCGGCTGCGGCCCCACACAACGGTAGGCCGGCATGATGATGATGACTTCATGGCCAAGGCGCTCAAGTTCAAGTGGCAGTGCGCCGCAAACATCAGCCAATCCGCCAGTTTTGGCGAATGGGAACACTTCGGAAGATACAAATACAATCCTCATATTTTCTTCATCTCCGCCCAATTTGAGCCGACCTTGAGTGTAACTTCAACAGGCACCAGAAGTGTCACTGTTGTTTCCATGACATGTTTTACTTCATGCGCTAAATAAGAAATTTCATTTTCAGGGACATCAAATACTAATTCATCGTGGACCGTCATCACCATATTAGCAGAAAAGTCCTTTTCTTTTAACAAACGATGGACAGCGACCATGGCGGATTTGATCAGATCAGCCGCGGCGCCTTGTACCGGTGTGTTCACTGCCTGGCGCGCGGCAAATTGGCGAACGGCTGTATTATGACTGTTAATTTCGGGGATATACCGGCGTCGTCCGAACATTGTAACCGCGAAACCGCTGGCAGATGCGGCTGATTCACACGCTGCCATAAATGACTGGATCGCTGGATAACGTAAAAAATAACGATCAATAAAATCCTGGGCTTCCCGCTGCGGCACATTTAAATCTTTAGCCAGGCCAAAAGCGCTCATCCCGTAGATAATCCCGAAATTAATGCGTTTGGCACGATAACGCATTTCATCAGTGACAAAATGCTGCGGCACATCAAAAATAAGGGCCGCCGTATAGGTGTGAACATCTTCACCCTTGGTAAATGCGTCGATCAAACGTTCATCTCCTGACAAATGTGCTAAAAATCTAAGTTCAATTTGAGAATAATCAGCCGACAAAAGAACATGTCGGTTCGAAGATGGGATAAATGCTTTGCGAATAGCGCGTCCGATATCTGTTTTTACGGGAATATTTTGTAAATTAGGATGATCTGCGCTCAGACGTCCCGTTTCTGTCCCTGCCTGATTAAAAGAACAGCGTATGCGTCCATCCTGATCAATAAGCCGCGGCAGGGCTTCCAGATAAGTTGACCTTAATTTCGAAAGCTGGCGATATTCCAGGATGAGGGCCGGGAGTTCATGCATCGGCGCCAGGCGTGATAACACCTCTTCATCTGTGGAGGGCCCTGTTTTTGTTTTTTTGATAACGGGAAGTGCCAATTTCTCAAAAAGAACAATCCCTAGCTGTTTAGGTGAGTTAAGATTAAATTCTCCGCCGGCAAGTGCGTAAAGAGAGCCGGTCATCGCGTTGATGCGCTGTTCGCATTCACGCGAAAGAACTTCCAAAATAGACACGTCAAGCTTGACACCAACGTTTTCCATGCCCGCGAGTACTGTTGATAAAGGCATTTCTATGCTTTCAAACAGGCGCGTGAGGTTATGGTTTGTAAGCGCAGCCTGAAGCATGCCGTAAAGTTTTTCAAGAACAGATACGTGATGAGATATTTTTTCAGCTTCATCAGGTATCGTAATATTTAAGTAGGCATGCGCCAGTGCTGAAATAGAAAAATCAGATAATCCGGATTGGAGAAGATACCCTGCCAGCATGGCATCAAAAACAGGCCCTTTAAGCATTAGCCCTGCCGATGAGATGATTTTTATAAATGGCTTGGTATCATAGATGCATTTTATAATATTCGGAGATGTCCAGATGGTTTCAAGGGACTGAAGCTCTTCTGGAATAAATTTAAACACAACATCGCCAGTAGAAACCAGAATATATTCAAATATCTTACGGCCTTCGGTATCATTTTTTGTTGCAGGAAGAATGGCAACAAAGCCTGTTAATAAAGCTATTTCCGTGCACTGGGCGGCATCATGTCCGCCATCATTGATAGGTGAAAATTGAGCTTGAACAGATACAGAGGGTATCTCAGCTGAAGAAAATTCATCTGCGAGCCGGCGAAATTCAAAATTTGAAAAAAGAATGGATAAAGCCGCACGGTTCATCCGGCCGAAACGCAGGTCATCGATCGTGCAATCAAGAGGGACCGTTTGATCCAGTTTTGCCAATTCACGGCTCAGCAAGGCTGATTGACGCCCTTGTTCAATTTTTTCACGGAGTTTTCCTTTTATTTCAGCCGAACGCGCCAAAATAGCATCAAGGGAACCGAATTTTATGAGAAGTTTTTGTGCTGTTACATCCCCTACTCCAGGAACTCCGGGGATGTTGTCGCTGGCATCACCGGCAAGCGCCAGATAATCCACAACACCTTCAGGGCCAACGCCGAAACGTACGCGTGTATCTTCAGGTGTAAGAAGGGCATCACGACGGCTGTTATAAAGACTTACCTGTTGAGAAAGAAGCTGTTGCATGTCTTTATCATCTGAGGCAATAATGATGTCATGCCCCAAAGTGTTGAATCGCGTTACCAGGGTTGCTATCAAATCATCTGCTTCATAACCTTGCATTTCATAAACGGGAATTCCGTAGGCGCGCAAGACATCCTTGATAAGCGGAATTTGTTCAATAAGGCCTTCGGGCATCGGCGGCCGCTGAATTTTATAATCAGCGAATTTCTCACGACGGAACGTAGCTTTCCCGGTGTCAAAACAAGCTCCTACAAAATCAGGTGTATATCTTTTAAGGATTTTACGTAAAATATTCACAAAACCAAATACAGCATTTGTTGGTAATCCTCGACTGTTGCGTAAATCTGCAACCGCGTAGAAAGAACGGTAAGACAGGGCATGGCCGTCAATGAGAAGTATTCTCTGCATCTTATTCATCACCCCTGGCATGGGCCATCGCTTCCTGGATATCAGTATCCGCTGGCGCAAAAACAAGCGCACGGTTAAATGCTTTGATAGCTTCTTCACGGTAGCCATCTTTCATCAGCCGTAATCCTTTGTCATATTCCATAATCGCAATCATTCCTGACGGATCCCCATGAGAAGAAGCCTTACGCGTTACAAGTTTTTTTGTTTGAAGATTTTTGATGCGCGACAAGAGATGGCGTGCGGGTTTATGCTCCGGATCATGCTGCAGGCAGGATTGGAGTATATTTTCAGCCGCATCATAACGGCGTGCCGCAAAGAATTCAAGACTTCGCTGATAATCCATTTCAGCATTCACATGATCTATTCTTCCTTCGATGGGCGCCGGGATAATCACACGGCAAGCAACTTCGTTTTCTAGGGATAAGCGTTCCCGTACTTTTTTCTTTTCAAGTAACAATGGTGATTTATTCGTTAGTTTCTCCAGTTCAGCCTGGGCTTCAAGGGTCCAGGGATCACGGGATATACCGTATTGGACACGTTTACTGAAATATTGAATAGCAAGATCATAATTTTTTTGATGCTCATAAAAATAACCTAAATTACTGTACGCGGGCAAACATTTAAAATCTATTTCTAAAGCTTTTAAATATGAATGCTCTGCGGCATCCATTTTGCCTAAATGTTCAAGAGTCAAACCTTTATCGTTAAAAAAATAAGCATCATTTGATAATACAGCGTCTGCCTGTTCGTAAAAAAATAAGGCCTGTTCCCATGCGCCTTTCGCCTGAAATGCGTTACCCCGCGCACGCAATGCCAAAGCATCTTGCATTTCTATGGTGGTTATTTGTTCGGCGGCGAAACAAATTGAAGGGAGAAATATAAAACACATGAATACAAACTTTAACATTTAGGAAGTAACCTCCTGGCTGAAAGGTTCTAATTCCTGTGGATGAAAAAAATCGTTAAGCATATCACGCTGATTATAGTTTAATTCACAAATTTCTTTTTCATCATCCCACAATCCGGAGATCGCGATCATTGCCTGAGCACAACCAACTTGAGTATCTAAACTGTAGTTCCCCGGTAATTTGAATGCATCCACCTGACTAAGAGCATCAATGGCATAAACATCAGGAAAATTTGTCCGGAAATTATGTGTAACCGGGATGTTGAGACATGTGACGGGGAATACATCTCCCAGAAAACGCAGGTCTGGCGTGATATTTTCCAGAATGACCATGTCACACGCAATAATTTTACCGGATCCTAATCGTACCGCCTTCACCTCAGTTTCTCCGATAATATCCATCACCCCGCCACTTGAAGAAAGGATATGAATCCCCCGTGCCGTAAATGCCCTGATGAGCATCGCAGAACGCTCTGGAGAAAGTATATCGGGTAAGAATACATCCTGCCGCATGATCACAACAACTTCTTTGCCGGCAGCACGGAGAGCTAATGCTGCGCGCACGCCTGAAAATCCGGATAATTCGATGGCAACTGTTTCTGTAAAAACTAAATAACGGATAAGGTTTTTGACAGAATCAATACGCGCGAGGTGAAATACCCCCTGGCGGCGTATCCCTTTATGCTGCGGCAAACGCGGCTGAGGCCCGTCGGTAATGATAAGCCCGTCAAAATCTGCTTGTATTTTATCAGCCAAAAAAACACGCTGGCGCGTGAGATTCACACGTGAGATCT
>JBAXBM010000038.1:0-13212 GCA_037141995.1 Candidatus Omnitrophota bacterium | reverse complement strand
CAAAGTCCACCGCCGCCGTGAATTTCCCATCACTGACAACCTTATCGATCTCGTCGTGGGTGATATCCAGGATATAACTCTTGCGGTCATTCAAACGATCAATGCGGTGCCTGGAAACATCCACGCCATGCACCTTATACCCTTTTTGCGCGAAAGCAATTGCTAGCGGTAACCCCACATACCCCAGGCCGACGACGGCAATGGTGGCCGTGCGGGATGAAATCTTTTTGTTTAAAATAACACTCATAATTTTCCTTTCAAAATTTCCAGGCACACTCAACTATTTCCCCAACCCCACCAGGGCCTCGACGATTTGCCGGGCGGCATCGCCTTTGCCATAGGGCTCAACATTGCTCCCCATCATGGCCATGGCCTTTCGCACGCCTTCAACAACAGCCTGGGCGCTCACCGGTGGAACGATCACATTCCAGCCGGACTCGACCAGTTCCACCCACTCGGTTTCATCACGCAAGGTCACGCACGGCACCTTGTAAAAAAACGCTTCTTTCTGAACACCGCCTGAATCCGTTGCGATCAGACGGGCATTCTTTTCCAGGGCAACCATATCCAGATATCCCACCGGCTCGATCACCTTCAAGGCAGAAATATCCATGGACATTTTCTGGAGGATCGCTTTTGTGCGGGGATGCAAGGGCAGTACCACCGGGACTGTCGCCGCCATTTCCATTAACGCCTGAAGGATAGCCTTCAACCTTCCCAGATCATCTGTATTTTCCGCCCGATGGATCGTTCCCAGAATATATTTCTTTGGCTCAAGGCCCAGGTCTTGCATGATCCGGGTTTTACCCTCGGATTTTGCGGCATAAAAAAGCGCGGCATCGTACATCACATCACCCACAACGCGAATACCGGCCCCGGGAACACCTTCTTTCAACAAATTGGATACCGCTGTCTTTGTCGGCACAAATAACGCCGTTGACACATGATCTGTCAGCACGCGATTAATTTCTTCAGGCATTTTGCGGTTATACGACCTTAAACCCGCCTCGACATGCGCCACCGGAATATGCAATTTCACCGCCGCCAAAGATCCGGCTAACGTGGAATTGGTATCGCCATAAACCAGCACCCATTCAGGCGTTTCCTTCAGCAAAACATTTTCAATGGCCTCCAGCATCTTCCCGGTCTGCTGGCCATGACAACCGGAACCAATGCCCAAATGATACTGCGGCCTTGAAATTTCCAATTCATCAAAAAAGACATCTGACATATTGGCATCATAATGCTGTCCGGTATGAACAAGCACCTCATCTACGCCCGACAACTTAAACGCACGCGCAACAACCGCCGCCTTGATAAACTGAGGCCTCGCGCCGACGATAGTGACAATTTTCATGCATGCCCTTTCAAAGAAGCTTCAGCTTTTCTTTTATTATCCCTTACCATTACGAACGACCTCAAGATGATGTCCAAGAAACTCAAGGACCTGCCTGACCTTGTCCAGACGCACGGTGCTCTTCCCCTGCTCAAGCTCTCTCACAAAACGAAGCCCAACGCCGGCACGCTTCGCGAACTCGACCTGGTCGAGACCCGCTTTCTTTCGAAGCAGTTGTAGAGAAGCCGAAAGAGTGGCGCGGTAAGGCAGGCGGAGAATTGACACTGGTTTTTTAATTAACGCCCCACCGCCATGACCCAGTAAAAATACGCCGACGCACTCCTTTTCTTAAGTCCCTCCAAAATTTTGTACCTTCCGTCAAGGCGAATGCCATCAAGCACGGCTAAATCCATATCCTTTACAACCTTGCCCGATCCAGCATCTCGCAATAACCTCGCCATGTAAGCAACCTTCCCAAACGCGGCCTTCAAGTCATCCGCTGTCATCCGGCCAACAAGATGATTGGTCAGGCGCTCAAAGCCTCTGTTAATGCTCGCGATCTCCTTGAAAGAATTGTCAGCCCCTTTAAGCAACCACTGTGAATAACGGAATGCCACCTCCACAATATCATCAAGGATCTCATCCTGCGAATACCGGGTATTCCTGAACCCGTTCTCCATGGTGCATGTGCGAACAAACGAGTCCCGCATGTCCTCAAGATCATCGACCAGATCGAACAGCATCCCAAGGTCAACAACCTGCTTCATAAACTCCATGTCCCGGCCATCGGTCAAACGTAACCCCAGCGTCTGCGGCGAAACCGCCGTCATCTTGTCGCCAGCCAGACCATTGGCCGTCGGTATTCTGGCCACAACATCCGTATCGGAAAAGATCAACGGATATCCTTTCAATGACTTCTCAATAATTCTGTGATAAGGCGGTTCACAAAAAACCACATCCAGAAGAATCGAATCCTCCCTTTGGCCAAAGATCGGATCATACCGGAATTTGTAATGCGCTTTCGGTATCAAGCTTCGGCGCTCATCTTCCCTGACGGCCTTGAAACCGGCTTTCGGCGCGATCTGTTGAATAATATCCGCGAGGGAGTTGCGTTCTTTTTCCGGCAACAAGATATCAATATCAATCGAAAGTCGCACTGGCGGGAAATGGTGAAGCAACAGGGACGTTCCCCCTTTAAACACAAGGCCAGGGTGGACCTTCAAAAGTTCATCCAGCAATCCGAAAGCGCGCACGGTCTTTTCAAAAATACCGGGATCGCTGACCTTCAGCTCTTTTCTGAGATTTTCTATTCTGACCTTATCGAACATATCCTCCTCTTTTGACTATACAGTTTTGCCAACTTCTCGAAGTAGTTGGCAAAACTCAATGCCATAACTCTCTTTAATATCAGCGAGTTGTGAAAATATTCCTTCCAAGTACTTCCTGCGGCGAGCATAGCCATAAATCATACGAACATCCATCCTGTACTCCTGGATCAACTCTCGCCATATTTCCAGATAATCCGACCGGCCAATGTAATTATACTTTTCGAGATCCCCGAACATGTCGATCAGGATCTTCTCCAAAGCAGGAACATTGCCGTTTCGTGGCGACCTAGAAACCAACCCCCGGACCACAACGGGATCACGGGCCACATCAAATGACTCAAAAAACACTTTCGACCTGCGCTCCCTAAGAACATTCCTGAATTTCAAATATAGCTTATCATAAACGGAAGGCAGGACATCCTTCTCTACCTCAACAAAAGTAATATGATGCGTCTGGGTATGATGATAGAACGATTGCAGGGCCTTGGTGTCCCAAACCACAAAATCCTCAACCAACGGAAATTCTTTTCTTATAAACTGGCCCACATCCTGCGCACGCCCGATAAGCGGCACATCAAAAAATCTCGCCACTGTGCTATAACAGCCATACCCGGCATCAAACAGCTTTTTCTCGGCTTTCAATTCAGGCAAGTAATTCCACAATAACTCTTTGCTGATACCCGTATCCCGGGCGACTTGAGGCAATGTGAAATACCTGCGCTTCTGCACATATTCTCTAATGATATCTTTTTTATTCAACACTCACCTCGTCGATTGATCATGTTTCTTTGTTCCGCCAACGCTAAAACGTTGACCCGCCCTTTTAAATCTTTAGACTGATCGCCCAGCGCATGAATCCAAGTCAAAATTTTGCAAGCACGCTCTTAACTCACCTTGTCTCCAAACATCTACAAATTGGCCTTCAAACACCGCTTCAACTCTATCGCCGAAATAATCGTCGCTCTTGAACTTTTCGAGCACAGATTTATTCTTGTCAACCACGATAATCCTCAAATCATCATCCCCGCGCCTTAATAAGAACGCCGCTTGAAACATCGATTTCATAAATCCATCGGAGGCCGGAAAACTGTACCCGATAAAGACTATCTTCTTGGCTCTTCTTATTAAACTCCAACTCCGACGCAGATCGGAAATCCTTCATAATTGGAAGACCTAAATCAGCCGAAAATCCTGCCCCTAAAAAGAAAATAGTATCCCGATTCTTCGTGAAATATTGAAATTCAGGATTAATGCTCGTTGTTATCTTATAAAACATTCAAGATTTCCCTAATTGCCTCACCTGTTAAACCACGACCTGTACTTTTTCAAACATCCGCTCAACGTGCCGAATTATCATTTAACTTATTTTATAAGACAGGCTTGCGGAGAATTGACACTGGTTTTTAGCAGCAGTTGTCAAGGAATCCTTGACAACTGAATCTCCTGTCTTCTTTTTCATAAATTACACCAAATTTAAACATCATCAGAGCCAATACGTTTTAAAACACTTTTATCTTTTAAATGAGAGGCATGGCCTCAATTAATCTTGACCCCTTTATGTCCCCTTCGCGGCCCCTTTGTCCCCTTTATGTCCCCTTTGATTACACTTGCCCATCACCAAAACCAGAACCGCTCCCACCACCATAACCAGAGCCACGAGAGAAATTCTTCAACTCATACAAAGTTCCTTTGCCAGTAACGCCAGATTTCTGAAATACTCCATGGGAAACCAAGTCCGCCAAATCCCGAGATGCGGTTCGTTTTGTTGTTTTATTCAAATTTTGGTAAACCTGATTGCTTATCTGGCCATGTTCTTTTACGTACTTAACAGCCTTCATCTGCCGCTCGTTTAATCCAATTCGAGAAAGCGTTTCTGTCGTAAATATATTCCTCGGTAAAATCGTCTTAAACTCCAGATTCCGCACTGATACAAATTCTGGCTCTGCAAGACCAGCTTCTTTACATTGCCTAATGATCTCCATTGTCCCGGATCCAGCTTCCTGAACGTAGTTCCCGTAAAACATAATCGAGGCCAAGCGTGGATTGGCAGGATGCGACGTGTGTGCCTTCTTCAAGTCTTCCAATTTGAGGCTTGGCGGCAATGTTCCCGAATTCAATATTTCTACGCGATCAAGGAAAACCATCACCTGCACAGACGAAGTCGTGTTGTAATTTCGATGCACGACGGCGTTAATAATCGCCTCCTCAATAGCAAACGACGGAATTTCCAACGGACGACTGACTTGAGCTGTATGTTCCTGCTGGATAACTGGAAACCGGATAGCATCGAACACAAACCCGACCGCTTTGTCCACCTGCTCAAAAAGATTACCCTCATAAATATGATACGACGCAAACGGCTTCTGAACCTCAACGCTTGAAAACTGGATACACTTAATCTTAGCTTGATCAAAAAACTTGCGTGGCTCTTTGCCAAATAACAGAATCGCGGCATTGGTAAGCTTCCCATCTTTTAATAGCTTCCAATGAGTAAAAACATCTTCGGTAGACGCGTTAGCCGAAATTGGATAATTGCGTTTCTCCCGGGCAGTTCGCAAGCACCACCTCACCTTATCCTCATCAATATCTGAAAACTTGGCTCCCAAGCATATACGCTGATCAAACTCGGCTCGGCTAACCACTCCCTGTGCTTTTAAGAACGTAATCAGGCTTTCATAAACAAAGTCAGTCAATTCGACTGTCGAATTATAACGACGATAACTGTAGCCAGCCTTTGAATCTTTGATTTCTTTGATGAGTTTCTGGACGCCCGCCTCGCGCTTCATGTCGTTTGCGCCATTCTCGCCTTTGATATAGAACAAAATCTCTTTATGCTGCTTCTGAGCTTCCCGGAACTCCGCCTCAGTTGGTGACACCTCTATGCCATTGGAACCACCATACCGATCGCCCAATAACCCGATGTAGACATCACTTCCTCTAACCTCATTAAGATACGCGTTCTCGGGAGATTTTCCCTGTGCTGGCGCGTCCTCAAACAAAAACACATCGAAATGCTCCAATAAAAGAACGTCACCAAGAATAGATGCCTTCACCGCCCGCCGTTCGGCTTTTAGCTCCTTCTGTACTCCGCTGATGAACACTTTATATTTCATAATTTATTTTACTCAATAGTGACTAAGTCAGCGTTGCCGATCTTTTTCAAAACCTGTTCATTCTTTTTATTGCTCACTACCCACGCCTTTCCTGCGACAAACTTTTGTATTTTTTGCTTAAAAATGTTTTTCTTGGGAATTATTTTTTAAAAAACTGCATAAATAAATTTTTTTTTAAATTCAACACTCAAAGAAAGGGCCAAGATTTATGTTTATAAACAGAGCGCCACCTTAACAACCAAAGTTAATCAAAAACTAATAACTTTAATAAAAAAGGATAATTTTATGCATATGAATAAACAGAACACAAGATTGAACCAGCTGGAAGCAATAAAAACACTTCCTTTGTTCAGACTAAAGTTAAGTAAACTTAAGATGGTCTTCATACTCGGAGCCAAACTGAGCTATCGTCTTGGATTCCTTGAGCACTTCAAATGCTACGCGAGACTTAAGCTCCTTCGGATAAATTCTTCGCTTCTTGATTCTAACCTCTTGGTTGAGCTAAATATAACCTATTCTTACACCTTAACCAGTGGTTTGAATTCATGGGGAATATTATACTATGTCTTGTTTTCACGGTCGGTCTTTTAAAAGGTTTGCGAAGAATCGATACTATTTTTTACTATTTTATCATTTTCTATTTTTATTTGAAAAACTTGATTCTTAAATATTCTCATTCTATAATTCAATATCTTTTGAGGTTGGTGGGAGGCTTTCCAGTCTTCTCATAGATTTCTAGGTTCTTCCCAAATCTAACAAATCGCCAGCCTCTTTTTTCTTTTCCCGAATATCCCTAAACTTCTCTAATTTCCCACTTCTTTCTCTGCAAGAAGTTGCTGATAAAAACCCAACAATTTCTTCGCCTCATTATCTCAATTATATTTCTCTCTGACAGCCATTTGTCCATTACGCCCCCAACTTATAACCAATGACTCCTTACTCATTTGTTTTAAATAACCTTTATTCCATTAGTACTTGCGAATTTTTCTATTTTTTCCCTCAAAATTTCATCTTTCAGACGCGAATCAATAATAATTCCTTGTAATACTTGATTCAAAGGCTTCCGAACCTGCACATATGCGTAATCACGTCCTCTTTGATCCTTTTGATTAAGGCTTAGAAATCTCACTTCATTCTCAAAACCATACGAGCTTCTTTTTTCTAAATATAACTGAGAAATAACTTTTTGATTAAAGAAAGCTATACACTCGGACTTCGAATTTAGCTTGATCGTTAGAGTCGATTCATCAAAGTTCGAATAATTAACCGCTCCAGCCGCGAACGATTCAGAATAGCCTTTAAATTCAGTCGTGTTATCGAAAGCTCGCATCAAACTATCCAAACTGGCAACCATCTTTATATAACCCATCCTATGATCTTTTCCATATTTTTCCCACATCTCCTTTGAATCCGCTGTCGACCAACATTGACAAAAAATTTCGCTATAATATCCTTGAAATACTTCTGTCCCGTCAGGTAAAACAACCTTAAGCCTCAATAAAATTGAATCCAACTTATCGTCTTTCAACCACTTATCTGGGTGCCTAAAAAACAACCTGTTATTCTCAACATTTTTCTTGAAGTCTTCGAAAGCTTCTACCCTAAACAACCTATCACAATATTGAAACTCCGTTAATCCGTGAACATTTTTCCAATAAGGATATCTATTCCATTTCTCTATTTCTGAAATTATTCGCTTAAGAGCAACCCCTTTCAAATAACCCAACCAATTCCTACCTGATCTTGTCTTCTGAAAATTCATTCTGTGTTTTTATCTTTCCCTAAACAACATATATTTCAATGGCGCGAAGCTAAAGAAACCTCTCTAAATATCCCCAACATCAAATCAACATTTTTATCCCAATCATATTCCTGCACAACCAGTCGTCGACCTTCTGCCCCCATGCTTTGACACAACCCTTCATCATCAATCAATTTTAAAATAGCCACCGCCGCAGACTCAGGGTCTTTAGCCGGCACAACAAAACCTGTCCGACCATCTTTAATTACTTCTGGCAAACCACCAACATTGGACACAACAACAGGCAGTTCACATGCTGAAGCTTCTATCGCGGCAACACCAAAACTTTCGCTCTCTGACAATATGACAACAACAGAGAATTGATTAAAAACTTTCGAAACTTGAATATGCGGAACATACCCCATAAAAACGACTTCTGAAATTTTCAAAGATTCAGCCAGGGATTTCAAACTTTCAAGCTGACTACCCTTGCCTGCAATCATCAATTTCAATTTCTTATTTCCCTGATACTTTTGCTTCACAACAGCAAATGCTTTTATCAAATACTCAATTCCATACTTTGGCTCTAATGTTTTAACAATCCCAACAACAAATTCGTTTTCAGGAACAGAAGACTGCCTATCAAACCGCTTCAAATCAACCCCGAAAGGTGTAATACGAATATCTTTCAACGAAGGGCAAATCTTTCTGGTTTGATCCGCCATGGCATAACTGGTCGAGCAAACCATATCTGCATGCATTAAATTCTTTTTAACCATCCAGAAATTAAATTTAGACTCAAAAGGATAATCATAAACATCACTACCCCAAACAGACAAAACCAGAGGATGAAACCCGCTTAGCCTGGCCAATGTGCCATACCCACTCGCGTAATGCGCGTTAAGAATATCGGGCTTTATCTGATTCAATAAATACTTTAAATAGAAAACATTTAAAAAATATCCCCACTTGGATTTGATCGATAATAGATGCACCTTAACCGCCGGAATCAATAATTCGCCCGGCAGATGCTGGGTAATCAAATGAACCTCATGCCCTTTCAACGCAAAAGCATTCGCCCAACGGGTCGTATGAATCGAATTCGCGCCTGATAATAAAGCAATTTTCATATTTTGTTAACTTCCATCAAACAGCCCCGCACGTGTTGTGCCCGTTTAATCCACGAATTATTTTCACGAAACTTTAAAACATTTTCAATTTTTACTCTCAATAATTCAGGTTGAGCAATAATTTGATTAAACAATGTCTTACATTCATCAATTGTAGAAAAAGTCCATCCGATATCATTATCTTCAATAAGACGCCCTATTACCCCACCTTTATTAGTAATAACAGGTAATCCATACCCCAAAGCTTCAAATATCTTTATTGGCATAGCAAAGTTTAAATAGCTATCATATTCTCTAAAAACAAGAAAAATAGTAGAATTCAAATACTGCTCTTTTAATAAAACACCATGAACATGAAAAATATTGACATTGATTAATTTATCCGGCATATAGGAATTACAAACAACATTCCATTCATTCTCACGACAAATTACTGCAAAGGGCACATTCGGACATTCTTTTATAATTTGAAACATAGGTTTTAAATCATATGCTGGTGGTAAGACTCCGCCAACATAGATTACTTTTAATTGATCGAATTGTTTCCTAATTAAATCTAATTCGATAGGCAAATCGCATCCAGGTGGCAACTCATTAAATTTATAAGATCTATACCTTTGGGGAAAGGCCTCAATCATACCGTTAGATGGTATAAAAATTGTAAATATTAAATTTTGATATTGTAAAAGATCGTAATAATAAAAAAACTTTGCGATTATTCTTTTAATCCAAAAGACATTATCAGCATGTTTAAATTGCCAATATATATCTCTATAAAAAAGACCAATAGGAATTTTATGCTTTTTTAAGAAACCAAAAAAACAAAAATCTAAACAAGGATATGTCGGACAATGGTGTTTTTCTGTAAGTAAAGTAGGCATCGTTGATGACTCGGAATAACAAAAATCATAACGAACACCATTTTTAATGTTATTTTTTATGCGAGAAATAGATTGTGTCCTCTCCTTTCCATAACCAGACACAATATCAACATCATATCCAATCGCCTGAAATGCTTGTAACATTTTAACAGGTCTAACACCACTGCCTGATGTGGCATTAAAATTCAACGAAAAAGGTGTGTGAAATATCATTTTTGTCATAATAAATTATCAAAAATATCTTTTTTAAAAAAAGAACATTTAAAGTTTTAAAAAATTTCTAACAATAAACTTTACGAACAAAAAGAAACATAACAAAAAAAATGGAAAAATTAATTGTTTTAAATATAAAAACCCAACAAATCCCCCAGTCACACCTAAATTCATTGTTATATATGCATAAAACGCCATTAATTCTGGTGTTTTCTTATGAATGATTAAAAAGATATGCAAAAATTGAATAACCATACCAACAATAAAAGGTGCAAAAATCACTCCTATGACACCATAATTTGCCCAAGCCTCTCCGATATAATAACTATTTATTACCCCAGCAGAACCTAACCCAACACCAATAGGATTAAAATTTTCCATAAGTAACCTAGCAGATGTTACACTAGGTAAATCAAATAAATTAGATATGATAGCTGGCAAACCTATATAAGCAGTAGATTGCTTAATAATATCAGGAAACCATTGAAGCGATAATAACATCCCCCCATATTGAGCGATAAATATTCTATTTAATATTGGAGAATCCACAGATAAAAGCGAAATTACATCTCTACCTGTATATTGAGTATATTGAAAAACAACTACGCCACATAAAATAAACAAACCAATAAAAACATTTCTCAATTTTATAGATTTAAAAACTAAAACCCTAAGGATAACAAATCCTAAAATAAATTTCAAAATTGGTGCTTTTTGCGTATCAAGCAACAATAAAAAAGTTGTAAGAATAAAACTAAAAAAAAATAAAATTTTATAGAATTTATCTTTTTTTGTTTCTGATAAAATATAAATATAATACGTGATAATAGGTATAAAATACAACCCAAAAAGGTTTCGAATATATTCAATCCCATCAAATAAAGATTTCGATTCCGCTCGTTCAACAGCTGCTAAACTAAAATTTTTATAAACTATAGCTGTAATAATCGGAATTGATTTTAAACAAAATAAAATATAAGTAATTATTAAAAAAGAGAAAATCAAACAAAAAATTACCATTGATTTGTAAAAAATATCTTTATCTTCAAAAACAACATCTACATTCAAATAGTGTAAAAAAGATTTCGCTGAATTAATCGTATAAATTCGATTCATTAACAACATCCCAACAGGCATTGTAATCATAGAATATAAAACTAAAATCCACCCCCAAACTCTAACATTATCATTAGTTATTGAAATCATATAGTGATTATCAGCAAGCCCGATAACTACTAAGATTGATGCAATAAAGGTATTTAATATAATATCAAAATAAAAAACGTACGAAATCATACTTAATTGTGTAAACTTCATCGTTCCGGCCGCTTTCTTAAACAAAGAATATGAACCCCATAAAACAAATGTAGAAATCATAAGAACAAGAATCATTTTTTACCCTTTTCTAATGAATACGACATATAAATATAAACAACATAAAGAAACGAATACACCGCTACAAAGATACCCAATGCTATCTTAACATTTTTTGTAGCTACATTTTTGAGAAACCAACAGCAATAAAAACGATATTGTAATCTAGAAATTAAATTAATCTTTTAAAGATTATGACCGATTCAAAAATACTTTATTAATATATTTCTTTGCTAAGAAGCTATTAATATTACTCATTTTTAAAAATATATATCTTAAAAGATCTCGCTTGTTAATCAATCCAAAAAATGCTTTATCAGCAAAAATATTATTAAAAAAATTATTCAAATCTCTTAGAGAATCATAAAAAAAAATATTTTTTATGATTCTTCTTAATTGTGAAAGAGGTGCTGATAACCGAATATCATATTTAACAAAATCTGTTAATTCTCTATTGGCATAAAGAAAATAAAGTTTTCTTTGATATCTGTATGTAACCGGAATATGGCTCCAATACTGCATAAGCATCTGATCCCAAAGCGGCAAGCGCCATTCATAATCAAAATAATCATAAACTCTAACAGAATTAACAATAAACTTTGCCTGACGTTCCCTCCAATCCCAAAATTCAAAAAGATCTGCCGCCGCCTCGGTAGAAGGGTATTCTTTTAAATAATTCAAGCAGTTTGCAACCCGTTTATCAAAAAACTTCTTCTTATCTCTATCTGGCATACTCCATAAACTATAATGTTTATTATAAATCTCATTGAACAAAATCTGATTAGAGACGACTTCTTGAGACATAAAATTATTTGGAATATGACTGCCTGCAATAAAATCACCACTATGCCCCGGAATAAAAATAGCATCATCTTCAATGATCTTATTCGCCTTCAATTGCATCACCGCCGGAAAATCCTGAATATGCCCGATACTGTTTAAATTAGACGCGAAATTCATATACTTTCTAAATTCAACAGAACTACCCCATTGACGCCAAAGTCTTTTTGTATAGGGAATAAAATGCCACTTAAAACCTAGTTGATCCGCTATCAAGCGGGAAACCTCTGATTCTTTATTTCCAGGCGTCCCATATGTAAAACATATAATATTCGTATAGCCCAACCTTTTAAGAAAGAAAGCAATCAGCCTCGAATCTTGCCCGCCACTTAAAGGGATAACAGCTTGTCGCCCATTCAATGAACGAATTAATCGCTGAAAAACAACTTCATGAACTACATCAAGCCTCTTAATCAGCTCATCTTCTGTATCAGCACTCAACTCATCATGTTTGAATTTATAATAATCAACGCTAGAAATAATATTACGTTCTTTAGAAACTGACAGACATTCACCAGCCTGAATTTGTTTCAATCCATGAAAAAGCGTTTCATTACCGGTCACATAACCTGTCATCAAAAATTCTTTTTCATTAAGAGGATCAAATTCTTTACAATTTAACTGTTCTGCAATTCGATATGCGTTATCTGATAAAACAGTCTTGTCATCTGTAATACCGTAAAAAAGAGGAAAGCTTCGGACACGGTCACATGCACAAAGAACATTATCTTTTGTATCAATAACAACAGAAAAACACCCGTTAGCTGTTACAAGCTTCGCCTCAAATTCCTTTAACGATATGACATCTTTAAAATAATGAAATAATTCTCCATCTCTATAAAAATTATTCTCTTCATCAAATAAATACCCCTTTACTGAAATATTCTGCACAACAAACCAACGATAACCAGCTTGATGCGTTAATTCAATATGTACCATTAAGAAACCCCATTACAATCTTATAAATAATAAACTGCCCTGCCATTACACTGCCTACGATCATCAATGTCAACCTCAATGCATCGAAAAACCTGACACCTCCCAAATTTAAAATATAAAAACAATGCCAAACCCAAAAACAAACACCTACAACTCCATACCAAAAAACACACCTATCAGGATGTATTAAGAAAAACGCCCCCCCTACGATAACAAGGAGTCTAGACACAAACATCAAGATATTAAATAATAACCCTTGTTTTTGTTTCCCCAAAACATTAAACAAACTTGAAAGTGGAGAGGAAATAAAAACAAAG
>JBAXBM010000037.1:0-13213 GCA_037141995.1 Candidatus Omnitrophota bacterium | reverse complement strand
CGCAGGGGGTAAAGAGTATTTACCGTGATGCATTGACGCGGACATCCTATGGTTCGAATATGCGGGAAAATATCCCGGCATGGTTATTAGAGCAGGCTGTTAAGCGCACACAACAACGATTGACGTCAGATGAGGTATTGCGCGCCGATATACCGGCACTGCTGTTGTATGACGCACTCAATAAGGGCGTATCAGGAAAATCTTTGTATCTTAATGCGCTTAACCCTGTTGCCCAGGTTATTCATATGGAGAAAACAACTGATCTTGATGAATTGGCACGTGGTTTGAGTGAGTCTCCTTCCCAGGAAATAAGAAGCAAGGCGTTGGATCGGTTGATGACAACATCACGGGGACGTATTCTGGCACTGCAGGTTTATGTGGGTTCGAAGAAAGATGCTATTCGGGCCTTGGTTGAGTCAAAATCAGACTGGGTTGATCTGTTAAGTAAAGATATGCAGGAGGTCAAGGATCCTGTTTCACTGAAGGTGATCCAACAGGCGATGGAAATAATGTATAACAGGCCATGGGGAAAACCGTGGATGTTAGATGATCGCTTGAAGACATTCACACCCGCGGAGCTTGAGCATGCCACTGACCCGCGTGGTAAGGCTGTCCTGTCGGCAGAAATGGAGGCCAGGGCTATCCGAGAGGCCCTGGATCTGATGAATGAAATGATCGCTAATTCTTCCAGTATTTTTATACAAAAAGCTTCGTATACAGCGGAAGAACTTTCAGTTGTTACTTACAAAATCAAATCTGCTGCAGATTCGCAAGATGTGGTAGCCGAGGTTAAGTCTATGGGAACGAGCAATGATAAGGTTAAAGAAGCGATAGCGAAAGATATTGTTGATTGGAAAAATAAATTTCTCGTGAAAGATCAGCGGATCTCAACGATTCCTTTGATTAATAAGCTGATCCTTTGGGGGTCGGGGTTATTCCTTTCGGCTTTGGCGTATCTCCGTTTAAGAAAGAAAACGTCTCTCAAGAAAACAAGTGCGGATGATTTAATACTTGAACTGCGTCGTGTGTTTCTGGTTGACAGCATTGATGTGAACGGTGTAATCAAGGGTAATAGTCCCAGTTTCAAAGACGCATTTTTGGCCGCAATGCCGTGGGGCTTTTCAGCGGTGAAGAAGAACGATGCGGTTGTCAATATTCCTGAAAGAGGGTTATTTAATGGTACGAGGGATTATCTGCAAGGCTGGCAGGATATTGTGTATGGCTGGAAGAAAGGTGATGTTACGCCTGATGCACAGGATATGGTCAAAGGGTTAAATGATATTTTGAATAATGCTTTCTTTGTTCTTCGTGCGACGCCGTACGCTCCTGAACTTATGGATAAAGGTGATCAGGGGATTCTGCTAAATGACCGGTATCGCGCGACGTTCACGTATTTTAATTTATTGGCGACCGATACGCTTGATATCCTTGCCGATCTTTTGGAAAAAACAAGCATTGATCCGCGGCAGAAAGAGCTACTGTCACGGGATGTTCGTGTCCTGGTTGAAATGAACAGCTATTTCATTAAATATCTTGTTGTCCTTGAATGCCGGGGCGTCATTGATAAGGTGATGGGTTATAAATTCCCTGACAATCATTGGGCTGAGCGTTCGGGGATATACCCGTCTATCCGCTGGTTTTTGTTGTACACGTATCTTTTGAAAGCATCGCGGAAGAAGTTGCTGACGGAGTTACCCGGGTTGTTAAAAAAAGGCAATGATCTGATGCCGGGGTTATACGGCACGGGCAGCGATGAAAGTCTTTCGGCGGTGGTTCAGGAAAGTGCAGATGCCTTGATGCGGGTTGTTCAGCGTGCGGACAATTTGACATCTCCGTTAAGCAAGGAAATAGGGAATAAACATAAAATGCGCAGTTTTATCAGCCGCGTGCGCTTGATGTCAGTGCCGGTTGTTCTTGGGATTGTTCTTTCCATGACCTTTTTGGGTTTCGGAAGTGTTCAAATCCCGTTGATGGCCGTTTGGGGTGTTCTTGTTGGTTTTTTGATTTACTGGGTGCCGCATACGAATACCATGCAGATGCCGTGGCGCGCAACAATGGAGGCTGTGGTACAGAAGCTGGATGCGCAATTGCGTATGCAGCTAGGTGCGGCTGATCTGGATGAGGGGGCTGTCGTACGTTTGGCCCTTGATGAGGGCGCTGAAGATTTAGAAAGAGAATTGACAGCCCAACGCTCAAGTGTCGATATGATGATGATCATCCCGGAAGACCCTTCATATAAGGGCAGCCTTGAAGAATATGCGCGTCAGCGCCGGGGAACAATTATCAGGGATGATGTTGCCGTTGAAGTGATGTCGCCTCATCGGCAAGGTAGCGGGAATGTTTATTTTGAGGCGCTTCAGCTTATTCGTCAGAGATTAAAAGACCCTCAATTCCTTCAACAAAATCCGACGCTTGCAGGGCGGTCGGCGCAGGATGTGCGTGTCTTATTTATCTTTCACGGCAATAATAAAAATCAGGATGACACGATTCTTGATTGGGCTATCGTTAATGGTTACCGTTCTACCGCAGCGATGCGCGCCAAAGAAGAGGCGGAGGGATCTGATGGCCAGGGCGCGGCACGCGGCGGGCATGTTATTGTTTACAGCCGGGATGTTTCTTTTCGTCCCATGCCGGAATTAACGTTTGATGATGTTGCCTTGTGGGGAGATTGGGTGAGCCAGGAAGAATTGAAAACCCTGGGGCTTTTTATTACAAATTTTACGGTTGAAAAGAAGATCGAGATCCGTGAGGTGTTAGAGAAATTGAATATCCCTGCGCTGCAAAAAGATGGTGAGGGTGATCCGATTTACCGTAACAAGGTATTAAAGTACCTGGAAGATCATTACAAACTGGCGCAGGATTCTTTAAGGCAGTTTCCGGCATTAACAGAGGGGGTTGTTTTTAGTTCCAGGGCTGTGCATGTCCTTGAAAGTGTTTTAGATCAATTGGAAAACGATCCGGCCTTATGGGACAAATTGAAATACCTGCATATGACGACAGATATCCTTAACAATCTTTTGAAATCGCCAGAAGAAATCAAGGATTTTGTTAATAAGCGGATCAATCTCCCGGATATTGCCGATCAGTATAACATCGCAGATCCTGATGCTGCGCGTCCTCTTTTCAAACCTTTCTATAATATGTTTACCAAGGCAAAAGATGAATTAGACGGCGGCCTTCGTTTCAGGCCTATCATTGCTTACCCTGGTGCGGCCGAAGTGGTGCATATTACAGTCCCGGATGATACGTCAAGGGCTAAAGAATTACTGGTGTTAAGTCCATGGAAGTCATTGCCGGTATTATCGGATAGGGCGTCAAACAGCAAAGATGTTGTTAAGGAAAATGGCGGGTTGGATTTATCGATGACATCGGAAAATATTGAATTTAAAGAAAAAGTCATTCCTGCGATGCCGGGTTTGCCGAAGATTGATTCTGGCCGTTTACTGCAATTCTTGCAGTTATTCCGCGGGTTTGATTTTAGTATCACGGCGTTCCAGCCGCTGGGAGATCCGCGTGTTTTCTTGGGTATTTAATTACTTTCATCATATTTTACAAGAAGTTCACATCCGCTTCACGCGTTGTTCATATCCATAGGTTAGACTTCTTATAAGAAAGGAGTTACTTATGGGGACAAACAGGATGATTAAGAACAGGATCAACAGGTTTTTTGAAGTGGGGGCCCCGCACAGCCGTTTTTCTTTTAACGATGGATCCGTGCGGTTTAAATGCTCCTCGGTAAGGGTAGCCATGAAAAAAATGGATATTGAGTTGTTAGATGATCTTGAGGTTCGAAAGGAAATTGAGCGTTACAAGTGGATCGAAAGTGAAAAGTTCGGCCGTGATATTGGGATGGAACGGGCCAGCTGTGAATGGCTGTTGTTATATGCCGATGCTTGGCAAAAAGTTCATTTTCCCCGGAAACGTTTATTCGGTAAAAGCTCAGGAACATCTAGGAGTCGGCAATGAACATTGATATTTTTACGATTATCGTTGTGCTGTTTTTATTTGAAGGAATACGTCAATTTTTGTGTAATGAGTAGAAATCAGCGCGCCCACGCCGGTATCAGTTCGATATTAGTTTGATATCTCTTTTTTCCTCTCTTCCCCGCGAGATTAAGTACAAACATCATTAGATTAACCTTTGGTAGGGTTGCTTTTATAAAGTTCACATGGATGTAACATGGTTGACATCATTTTGACACATATAGCATCTATTCTATTGGCAAAGGATCCATGGGGGTCTGGGTAAAGCCCGACAAAAAAAGGAGAAAGTATGCGCAAAGGATTATGGGCAGGTATGGCATTGTTGGGAG
Source organism: Candidatus Omnitrophota bacterium (assembly GCA_037141995.1). GTDB lineage: Bacteria > Omnitrophota > Gorgyraeia > Zapsychrales > Fredricksoniimonadaceae > Fredricksoniimonas. The sequence goes on along the minus strand of JBAXBM010000037.1, from coordinate 8,900 downwards.
CGGCATTGATGTGCGGCGCGCCGTTAGCCAGCGCGGGAGAAGTTGACCTTCTCGTACAGAAATTGGTTGAAAAAGGCGTCCTTTCATCAAATGAGGGTCAGATTTTGCTGGATGAGACAAAGCAGGAAGTGGCCAAACAGAACGCTAAGGGAACTAATGATGCGATCCCGGCGTGGGTTCAGACAACAAAGTTGAAAGGAGATTTCCGTTTAAGATATCAGCATGACCATGCCAAACGTCTTGCTAAGACAACGATCACACCAGACGGCGATCGTATGCGTGTTCGTATGCGCCTTGGGATGGAAACTAAGCCTAATGATAAATTGTTGGTCGGTGTGGGCCTGGCGACAGGGAAGGATGATGCGTCGGGATCAACAGAATCTTATGATCAATCACGCTCAACTAATCAGACTTTGACTGACGGTTTCTCCAAATATGCGGTTAATCTGGACTATGCGTTTGCCCAATATACGCCGATTTCGTGGGCAACGCTGGTGGCGGGTAAATTCAAGAATCCGTTGTGGGAACCGGGCGATCTGATCTGGGATACGGATATCAATCCGGCGGGAGGAGCGCTCAAACTTGATTATCAGGCAGCGCCAAGTCTTGATGTTTTTCTTAATACGGGCGCATTGACCATCGCGGAAGTTACGACAGCGTCGACTAAACAGTGGTCCAGCCCAACGATGTATGTTGCTCAGTCTGGAGTTGTATATGATCTTTCGGATACGGTGAGCTTGAAGGGGGCTGTTTCCTATTACATGAATACAGGTATCAATAATAAGCATCTTTATGGTTCCCAGGGTACCAATTCAAGTGACACAGGTGTTGCGTTGACAGGAAAGTTGAAATATAATTATACAGATATCAATCCTGCTGTTGAGTTGAGCGTCAAGGAGCCATTGAAAGCTATTGGTATTGGCTTACCGTATTTCAGTGTTTTCGGTGAGTACGTCGATAATGTGGCAGTGAAAGACCGTAATACCGGGTATATGGGCGGATTTAAGACTGGAAATGAAAAGATCGCGGCGTTTGGCGATTGGCAGTTCAGGTACAATTATGCCATGTTAGGCCGTGATTCTATCCTGGATATTCTGCCTGATTCAGACCGTTACAGCGGCAAAACAGGCATACGGGCGCATGAAGGCATGCTCGATTTCGGCCTTGGCAAAAATACCTGGCTCGGTCTGGATTATTATTATGCATGGCAGCTGCCTGGCAGTGTGCAGTTAACGGGGGCAACGCAGACAAAACCGGCAAGTTCTATGCAGGTTGACTGGAATATGAAGTTCTAAAGTTGTTCATGCCGGGGTGGTTCAGTGTGGCTGCCCCGGCAATCTTTAAGATGAAACTTTAAGGAGAAAATATGAAATTCTTATCAAAGTTAACAATGGTTTTGTCAGGCCTTGTTGTGATGGCAACCGCGGCATCGGCGGAAATGATCCAGATCAAGGGGTCAGATACGACGATCAATCTTTCTCAGAAACTGGCTGAAATTTATATGCAGCAGAATCCCGGGGTGAAGATATCTGTGACTGGCGGAGGTTCGGGTACCGGGATCGCGGCGCTCATTAATAAAAAATGCAGTATTGCTAATTCTTCGCGGGCGATTAATGCCAAAGAAATGGAAAGTGCAACGACCGCGGGTGTAACACCGACACGCATTGTTATCGCGATTGACGGGTTGAGCGTGGTGGTTAATGGTTCCAGTACAGTCAACAAGCTTACGGTTGAGCAGATTGGCAAGATTTATCGCGGTGAAATCAAGAACTGGTCTGAAGTCGGGGGCGCGGACATGCCGATCAATTTGTATGGCCGGCAGTCCAATTCCGGGACATATGGTTTTTTCCGTGAAGTTGTTCTAAAGGGAGAATATTCTTCAAAGATGAACAGCATGAATGGCAACTCACAGATCATTGAAGCGGTGAAGGCGGATCCTTCCGGTATCGGATATGTTGGTGTGGGTTATGTGAAGAGTGCGACCGGGATCAATGTGGTTGATGTTGCTTTTGCGGTTAATGGAGCCTACAAGAGTCCCCTGGATAAACAGGCGGTTGAAGCGGGAACTTATCCGATTGCCCGCCCTTTGTATCAGTATGTTAATGGGACGCCTTCCGGTGAAACAAAGAAGCTCCTGCAGTTTGAGTTGAGTGATGCCGGGCAGAAGATCGTCGAGGAAGAAGGGTTTTACACGATTGCTGAAGAATACAAGGTTCAGAACGCCAAGAGTGGATTATAATAAGCTGTTAACCCTGATTTTAGAAGAGGGAGGGTCGTTATTTTTTGACCTTCCCTCACTTAATATCATATGCTATGAAAAGAAAACATAAAGAAAAACTGATTGAGTTGATATTCCTTCTTAACGGGATACTGGTTGTTCTGGTTCTTATCGGAATATTCTTGTTGCTTTTAAAGAATGCTATCCCGGCTTTTAAGGAAGTCAGCCTGCATCATTTTTTGACAAAGCCTATCTGGAACCCGGATGCTTATGATGAGGCCACTTATGGGCTGTTGCCCATGCTGGTTTCAACGTTGATGGTGACACTGGGGTCGCTGGTTGTGGCTATTCCGCTGGGTGTCGGCACGGCCGCGTATTTATCCGATGTGGCTAGCCCTCGCGTGCGTGAGGTAGCCAAGCCGGTTGTTGAGATCCTTGCCGGTATTCCCTCAGTGGTTGTCGGATTTCTGGGGATTGTTCTGTTGGGTCCTATTATTTCAAAATTGACAGGTTCGTATAACGGGCTGAACGCGTTGAATGGTTCAATCTTATTGGCGGTGATGTCTCTTCCAACGATCATCAGCCTTTCTGAAGATGCGCTGGCCAGTGTGCCGCGTTCTTATGAGGAGGCGTCGCTGGCGCTGGGGGCCAACCGGTGGGAGACGGTGACCCGGGTCAAGATACCGGCGGCGGCATCAGGGATACTGGCGGCGTGCATGCTGGGGATGGGGCGGGCTATCGGTGAGACCATGACGGTGTTGATGGCGACGGGTAATGCGGCGGAATTCCCGCACAGTTTCCTGGGGCCGGTTAAAACCATGACATCTACGATTGCCATTGAGCTTGGTGAGGTTGCTTATTACACCACCCACTTCCATATGCTTTTTGCCGTCGGATTGATCCTCTTTATAATCACGTTCATCATTAACCTGTGTGCTGACATGATCTTTCACCGGCATACGCGGGGGCAGGCATGAGGCTTAAGGTCAAACGTATCAAAGAGATCATTGGCTTTGGGATACTCCATGGATGCATGCTTGTAGTGCTGATGATCCTTGCTGTTATTGTTTATGACATCGTTTCTAAAGGTTCCGGGGTTATATCTTGGGATTTTTTAACACAGCCGCCGGTTGACGGCATGACCAAGGGCGGTATTTTTCCGGCGATCCTGGGGACCTTTCTGGTGACGATCATGACCGCGGTCCTGGCCGTGCCGTTGGGCATGGGCTGTGCCATTTATTTGAATGAATATGCCCGCGACGACGGATTAACCCGGTTCATCCGTCTGTCGATCCGTAATCTTTCAGGTGTCCCGTCGATTGTTTTTGGTCTTTTTGGCGTGGCTCTTTTTGTTGATGCGTGTCATTTTGGAACATCGATCCTGTCGGCAGGAGCTACGCTGGGATTGATGACATTGCCGCTGACGATTACAGCCAGTGAAGAAGCATTGAAAACCGTGCCGCGTTCTTACCGGGAAGGGGCGCTGGCGCTTGGAGCGACAAAATGGCAGGCCATACGTTATAACGTCCTGCCTTTGGCTATCCCAGGGATATTGACAGGCACGATCCTGGGGCTTTCCCGTGCCGCAGGGGAAACAGCGCCTATTCTTTTTACCGGGGCGGCGTTCTTTTTGCCGGATGTACCTAATTCGATCCTGAGCCAGTTTATGGCATTGCCGTATCATTTGTATATCATGTCGACCCAGCATCATAATATTGCGCTTGTACGGCCCATCGCTTACGGCACGGCGCTGGTATTGATCGTGCTTGTATTTTTGATGAACCTGGTAGCGGTCATTATCCGTTATCGTTTGAGGAAAAAAGGAACTGCTCATGGATAAGAAGATCAGGATGAAGGCCAGGAATGTGGATTTTTTTTACGGGACAACGCAGATCCTGCACGGGATAGACTTGGATATTTTTGAAAACAATGTCACGGCGATCATCGGCCCGTCAGGGTGCGGCAAATCAACGTTTATCCGCTTGTTAAACCGCATGCATGAACTTGTCCCGAGTGCCAGGCTTAAGGGGGAGATTACGCTGGACGGCAAAAGCATCACGTCTTCTGATGTTGATCCGGTTGAAATCCGGCGGAAAGTCGGCATGGTTTTTCAGAAACCCAATCCCTTTCCTAAAACAATCTTTGAGAATGTTGCTTATGGGCTGGAAGTTAATGGCGTCAAAGACCGGCAATTCATCGAAGATCGGGTGGTGGGGTCACTGAAGAAGGCGGCCTTGTGGAATGAGGTCGAAAAGAGGCTTCATGACAGCGCCATCAGTTTATCCGGCGGGCAGCAGCAGCGCTTGTGCATTGCGCGGTGCCTGGCGATTGAGCCGGAAGTGATTTTATTTGATGAACCGTGCGCGTCGCTTGACCCGATCTCGACACACAAGGTTGAAGAGCTTATCCTTGAATTGAAAAAAGATTATACGATTGTCATTGTTACGCATAACATGCAGCAGGCGGCACGCGTTTCCGATCACACTGGTTTTTTTTATATGGGAAAGTTGGTGGAATTCGGACGTACCGAGGACATGTTCACCCGTCCTCGTGAAAAACGTACAGAGGATTACATCACCGGCCGGTTTGGATAATTTTCTAATATTCCCGTAGGGGCGGACCTATGTGTCCGCCCGTTAATGAAAATCAAGGAGACAAAGATGGGACGTCATTTCCGTGAAGAGCTTGAACAGCTCAACAGTGATATTTTAAGGATGGACGCGCTGGTGGAGGAGTCGGTGGCCAAGGCGATTGCCGCACTCCGTGACCGTGATCCGAAGGCGGCGCAGGAAGTTATTGATAATGATGCCCGTGTGGATGAACTCGAGCTTGTGATAGATGAACGGTGCCTGGACCTGATCGCCCGTTATCAGCCCATGGCCAGCGACCTCAGGTTTATCACCACAGGGATGCGTCTTAACGGAGAACTTGAGCGCATTGCCGACATTGCTGTTGATATTGCTGAACGTGTTATTTTCATGGCCGGCGAACCGCTTTTGAAGCCGCTGGTTGATATTCCGCGTTTAACGGCTGTGGCTCAAAAAATGGTCAAGATGGCCATTGATGCCTTTATTGCCCGCGACAGCGAGATCGCCAAGCAGGTCCTTTTCCTTGATCCGGAAGCAGACACACTGCGTGATGCTATTCACAAGGAACTTGTTGAGGAATATATGGTCAAGGATCCCGCTACAACCCCGCGTGCCGTCCAGTTATTGCTTATCGCAAGATTCCTCGAACGCGTCTGCGATCATGCCACCTATATTGCCGAAGATGTTATCTATATGGTCAAGGCTGAAGTGGTGAAGCATCATCCGGAGCGGTTGTAATATCTAAATGAAATTATTCCCGTTTTGCCGTAGGCTCATCGCAAGTTTTGTTTTGCTGTTGTTTATTATAAATAATGCGGTGGGCTTTAATCACTTTGTTCATGCCCAGTCACTGGTTCATTTACCCTATCCCGGTACACGGGTTAACTTGAGCCGGAATTTTATTCCGCCACTGCTTAAGGGCATGAAGGTATATCAGGATGATCCTTTCCGCTTTGATTTTATCCTGGATAAGGGGGATGCGAGGGCTGAAGGGGATTCCCTTCGCCTGTTCAAATATTTCCTCGCCTCGCTTACGGTTCCCGAGAAAGACCTGTGGGTCAATCTCAGCCCCTATGAAAAAGATCGTATCGTGCCCGACGCCTTTGGTCAAACTGAAATGGGCCGCGATCTTCTCGCGCAGGACTATCTGTTAAAACAAATCACCGCGTCAGTCATTTACCCGGACGATAAGGTCGGCAAGGAATTCTGGGGTAAAGTCTACGCCGAAGCCTTGAAGCGTTACGGCACGACTGATATCCCTGTCGACACCTTTAACAAAGTCTGGATCACCCCCGCCAAAGCCACCGTCTACGAAAACAAAGACGCCGCTTATGTCGTCGAATCCAGGTTAAAGGTTATGCTGGAATCAGATTACAAGGCCGCTGAACAGGCGCGTGTTAATGGCAATGTCTCTGCTACCAGCGCCCGTAAAGACGAGGCACTGCCTCGTCTCAACATGTCTAACGATGTCCCCCAACAAATCCTCCGCGACCTCATCATCCCCATCCTCGAAAATGAAGTCAACGAAGGACAGAACTTTGCCCAGCTCCGTCAAGTCTACAATTCTCTTATTCTTGCCACCTGGTACAAGCGCAAGGTTAAATCCAGCGTTATAGGTCAGACGTACGTCGATCAAAATAAAACTTCCGGTATAGATATTGTTGATAAGAGTGAAAATGAAAAAATCTGGTCTAGATACGTTGATGCCTTCAAAAAAGGCGTCTTTGACCTGATCAAAGAAGAAAAAGACCCAATGACTCAGGAACTGTTCCCACGGAAGTATTTCTCGGGAGGGGTAACACTTGGCATGGCGGTTTTCAGGACGAGTACAGATGCCGCCAGCATTCCTGGCAATAGTTATACCTGTGTCAGGGTACAGTTGGATCCTTTTCAGGATAATGTTATGCCGTCTGGGGGAGGCATTGTTCTGAGCCCTGATGATCCTGGTGTCAAGGTTAATATTCTTATGCCAAAGGACTTCTTTCTTTCATCTAGGACAAATGGCTTGATTGAAAGGATTAAAATGCAGTCGTCGGACTTTTCAATGTCCAATGAACCTGGCGGTGGTGTCCGGCTTAAGTTTGGTATAAGAAAATCTTTTGAAAAAGTAAGGTCGTTCATGGACTTTATTCCTTGGGAAAGACATGCAGGAAAGATGTTGGTGGCAGGAACCATTGTTTGTTCATTCGCGGCACTTTCTTCGCGGATGCCGGAACGTGCTGTGACTTTAGTAGATACAGTATTGGTGGCTTGCATATTGCTTTTGGATCTCTGGGCCCGCCAAGAAAAGAGATTCCTGTCGGATCATGATTATTATTCCAAGGTGCTTGAAACTTTTTATGAAAAAGGATTCTTTAGTCATGGGCATTCCAGCGCGGAAGTTTTGAAGTTTTATACGCATTATTATCATGATTTTGAGAAAAATCTGGATGATAATCAGGAAGAAGTATCCTTGGAACTTTTAGCGGGGACTTTGACTGCAGAAGAGGTCGCCGGATTGCGAAGCAAGCGTGATATCAGGAAATTCGAGGAGCGTTTGTTGTGGGCGATTGATGTGCGCCAAAAGAAAAGAAATGAATTCATGAAGGTGCACGATGGATGGAATGAGTATCTCATAAAAAACAATGATCCCCGATCGACCGTAAAGGCGTTAGGGTTTTATAATCGTAATGACCATGGATTTAAATATTATTTAAATAAAGGGGAACAGGAAAAGGTGGCGGAATTGCTTGTTGAGGCATTGCCATTGGAGCAACGCGTGCGCATCCTGAATTTGGGAGTGGATCAGCCAACCGCTGTTCAGAAGTTGATGTACTGGGATTTGGAGAATGTTGTGATGACCCATACCGATATGGCACAGGAAACTGTTAATATTGATTCTTTGAAGAATGAATTAAAGGTGGCGGGAGTTTCTTTGCGTGCACCTTTTATGTATCATGCCATATATGCTCCCTGGGCGTTGGAAAGGGTCTTTAAAAGTCCTTTAAGGGTGTCGGATCATCTGGTTTTGGCCGTGGCATCAGCGGTGTGCAGTGGACTGGTCGCCTACAGCGGGTTCTCCGCTTCTTATGCGCTCACTCAAGGTCAATTGAGTTCGGCTCTTGTGGGGATTTTAATGTTTGGTTTTGAAATAAAAATGTTTGGGCTTATAGGGCATGCCAGGGAATTTCGGGATGTACTGGCAGTATGGAGAAACGCAAGGCAATATCAAAAGAATAAAAATATAGTGGTGGATGATGATCTAAGAAAGGTTGTAGATAAATTTAAAAAAGAGACTGGTTTTACGGTTTCATGGACTGATTCGCCCTTGGTTGTTGCAATGGTCTCTAAAAGTGAGAGAAAAGTTATTTTAAGTATTGGATGGATTATAAAGAGCGATCGCAAGGTAGATCGCCGCCGTTTGGTATATCTCACTGAGACGTTAAGAAAGATACGCAGGGCTATTGATGGGGGGAAGGATCCAACGTCAACAACGGGCGGTATTGATTTTACCCCTGTTCATTCTGATATGACCATTAACAGCCATATTTCTGATCTATTTGATGTTGATAACGCCATGCGCGCGCGCATGCAGAATGCTTCCGGGATTTCTCCTGTTATTGTCAGTATGCATTCATTGGAAAATGTGTCTGCCTTCCTGGGGATTGTGAAAGCAGGCGGGAAGTAGGCATTTGTTGTTCCGTCGTGTGATCTTTCGATCTTTACTGAATTAGGTTTATTCCATAGCATTTTATGTTAAACTTAAAAAGCAGTATTTTACTTGTTAAGAGTTAAAATATTTTCAAGGTTATCGACATGCCAATTATTAGCCAGTTTTACGGGATAGTGATTTATATCTTTTGGCGTGAGCATGCACCCGCGCACTTTCATGCCCGTTATGGTGATGATGAAGTCACTGTTGAGATTGAAAGCGGTCAAGTGACCGGCAGTATGTCAGGGCGTGCGTTGGGGCTTGTTCAGGAGTGGCGTCAAATTCATCAGGATGAATTAAGAAAAGAATGGGAATTGGCCATTAACAAGAAACAGCTTTTCCCCATCAAACCATTGGAATAAACATATGATCCTTCATGTTAATGCTGTCCGGTACTTGCATG
>JBAXBM010000036.1:0-13264 GCA_037141995.1 Candidatus Omnitrophota bacterium | reverse complement strand
ATTGGCATTGCCTCCTGTCAAAGAAGCGCTGGGTTTGACCTCGGCATTTCAGCCTTGCCTGCTGCGTGGGTTGAAGCTGGATGCCCGTTCTCCCTTGAATTTTGAATTTATCATGGATGGCGGGGATGAGATTCTGAGTGACGCGGTGTTCAAGGCTGAATCTGACAGGCTTATCCGTTTCTTCCTGGCCGCGCTGACAACCCCTGAAAAAGATATTTGGGTCAACCTTTCTCCTTATGAAAACAACCGGATTGTGGATGATGATTTTGGGCGCACCACGATGGGGCGGGAACTTTTAGCCCAGGATTATATTCTTAAACAGCTTACGGCGTCTCTGATGCACCCTGATACGGCGCTTGGCAAGCAGTTTTGGGGCAGGATTTATGATGTGGCCTGGAAGAAATTCGGTACGACGGACGTCCCGGTGGATACGTTCAACAAGGTTTGGATCATGCCTGCCAGCGCTGTGGTTTATGAAGGAAAAGGTTCCTCCGGTGATCAGGGCGGAAAAACCTTGAGTGCGTTTATTGATCAGGCGCGGCTGAAGGTGATGCTGGAAACAGATTACTTGGCTTCAGAACGGGCTGTGGCATCGCCAGGGAGCAATGTTCCTGTGGCCGGGAATGATATGCCGGCGATATCACGTCAGTTGGTGCGTGAAGTTATCCTGCCGGCGCTGGAAAAGGAAGTAAATGAAGGCAAGAATTTTGCACGCCTGCGTCAGGTGTATTATGCGCTTCTTTTGTCTGTATGGCTCAAGAAAAAATTACGAACGGCCGCCCTGCATGCCGGGGTTGAAAAGAAAGACAACAATATCTTGTCGCTTGTGTTTGTGAATCATAAAAAGACCGCCGGTATCGAGACTGTAGACCCCCAGGCGGCGATCAATGGTATTTATGCCTTGTATGTGCAGGCGTTTAAAGAAGGTGTTTATAATCTTATCCGGGAAGATTATGAAAAAAATTCAGGCGAGCTTATCCCGCGCAAGTATTTTTCGGGAGGTTTTAGTGCGGGTGATGCTGAAAAGATTATGGATATGAGTGAGGGGGTTCCGCCGGATAATGCGGCCAGGCTTTTCCGTGTGCTTTCAAAGGTTAGCCCGGCAAATATTAAATTAGATGTCAGTAAGTGGACAAAACGTGCGATCACTTTTGCTGTAGGGGGCGCTTTCGTATCTATCGGGTATGTTTTTCAGAATGCCACGACATTATTACCGTATAGCCTATTCGAAAAGAAGGGGGCGTCTGCGAGTGGTTTTTATGATTGGCGCATTCGGCAGGTTTTTGTTAAACGGGGAGAATATACAAAAGCCGGGGATATCAAGTATTGGGTGCAGGCCAAGAGGGATCAACAGATTGTGGATGTTGCGTTGAATGACGTATTGAATAATGTGAATGAAAATATTCAGAAGCCTAATAAATGGGAAATATTGACCGCACCCAAAGTTTTTCAAAGGCTGGGGCTCAGCCCGCAGGAATTGTCGCAAGGGTTGCGCGATGGGTGGGAAAAGGCGCCGCATCTTCAGAAGCTGATGTCTTTTGAACAGTTTGTAAATACTTTCTTGTCATTGGCGTATACAGAATCTGGGTTTGATCGAAATATGATTAGTGGGAAGCATGCAAAAGGAGCATGGCGAGTTTTGATAAAAGCGCCTGTGAATCTTTATGATTCAAAGGTTTGTCTTAAGTATGCTGTTCAGATATTGGACGATTATGTGGCTTATTTGAATGCGCCCAACAAAGTATTCAATGATTCAAGGGCTGCGGCATTGGCCAGGGTTATTAAAGAGCATGGGCACACACTGGTTAAGCAGGCTTTCTTAACTAAAGGCGGTGCATTAAATGGTGAGGCACAGATTTCGCTGGTGCTTGCTTTTTATAATAAAGGACCAAGTGGCGGTGTGACGGGTGATTATTCTATATTAAAGAAAGTATTTGAGCACCCTGATGATTCGTGGGATTTTAAGTCTACACCATCTGGTTTTGCGACAAAGGTTGTTTTTTTAAGTAATCCGTCAACATTTGATGGTAATGCGTTTATTGGGCCATTAAAGTACTCTTTGGTGGCTGCGGTGGTTGATGGGACGGCAATTCCTATTGCATCTTTATCCGCAGAAATAAAGAAGGATGACGGCCGTAATAATGCTCAGGAAACGGTAACCGGTGGTATTGACCTTAAAACTGAAGCCATGGACCTGTTGATGCGCGGCCAGGGCGGAGATATTGCCTTTGAACTGACGCCGGCGCAGGTTGATCTGCTTCGCCAGGGGGTCAGCGGTTTTGTGCCCGTGATCCTGGATGTGAAACCCATGGAAAACATGCCGCGTTTTATGGGGTTTGATTCAAAATAGTATCCGGTGCGTCTTGATTTTATTATTCTTGAAATTCCAACCTTCTGCATATATCTCTGCAAATTATTTTTCCCATCTTAAGATAATTGAACATTCGTGTGATAATGTTAATATCTTTCATGCTGGCCGTTAAAAGTGTGTTGGCATTAATGAGGGAAGGGTTGAAAATATTTCATGAAATATCTTTGGGTTGTGGTCTTTGTATTATTTTTTCTTCCGATGGCCCGGGCACAGGAGCCTTCGGCGGAGCGGATCATTTCTTTGGGTCCAGTGCTGACAGAGGAAATTTATCTTCTCGGCGGGAAAGAGAAGCTGGTGGGGGTGACGACGTATTGCACGCGGCCGGAGGCGGCGAAGTTGAAAGAGCGGGTTGGTAGTATTCAGGATATCAATATTGAAAAGGTTGTGGCGTTGAAGCCGGACATTGTTTTGTCGACGGTGTTGACAGATCCCAGGGCCAAGGCGAAGTTGCGGAGCCTGGGGATCAAGGTGGTGGATGTGCCTAATGCCCGGGATTTTAACGGGGTGTGTGAGGTGTTCAGGATAGTGGGACAGATCCTCGGCAGGGAAAAAGCGGCGGAAGGTATCATTACGGATGCACGACAGAAAGTTGCGGCATTGACGTCGATGCAGAAAGATGTAAAAAAAGTGAGTGTCTTTGTGCAGGTGGGGGTCAATCCATTGGTCACGATCGGGCAGGGGGCGTTTGTGAACGACCTTATCAATATGGCCGGCGGCATGAACATTGTTGCCGAAGAGGGGTATTTGCAGTATTCCCGCGAGATGGTTCTTAAGCGTGATCCTGATGTGATCCTGATTTCCAGCATGGGTTTTGACGGGGCGCGGGAAAAGGTGAATTGGGAACGCTTTAAGTCCCTTAAGGCCGTGACAGAAAAAAGGATTAATGTTGTGGATGAATACTTATTGTGCAGTCCGACGCCGGTGAGTTTTGTGGAAACGCTCCGGGTGATCATGGGGTATTTGCATCCGGAGATCGGTGTATGAAATATGTGCGCTGGGCATCGTGGCTTGGTTTCTTGGCTGTCCTTCTGGCGGCGGTGATCGTGTGGTCATTGTCGGTGGGGGCTTCAGGTATACCGGCGGGGAAAGTGCTTGGTATTTTATTTCAGGGCGGCAGTCCGGCCGAACACAGCATTATTTTTGACATCCGCCTGCCGCGCATTCTTCTGGGGCTTGCTATCGGCGGATGCCTGAGCCTGGCCGGGGTCATCTTGCAGGGTCTTTTCCGTAATCCGCTGGTCGAGCCGTATACGCTGGGTATTTCCGGCGGCGCGGCACTGGGTGTGGCGGCCAATATTGCTCTGGGTATTTCTGCCATCGGGGCGTACACCTTGCCGGTATCGGGCCTGCTGGGTGCGGGGGCGGTCATTGTATTCCTTTATTTCTCAAGCCTCAGGACGGGGCTGGTCAAACTGCAGGGGCTTCTTTTGAACGGGGTTATGATCAGTTTTATTTCGTCGTCACTTGTGATGCTCCTCATGTCCATTGCCAGCAGTGAAAGTTTGCACGGCATTGTATTCTGGATGATGGGTTCTCTGGGTGGGTCGGATGTTACGTATGTCAATTTTATGCTGATGCTTTCATTGGCGGCTTTGGCGACGGGCTATGCGTTCTGCCTGGCGTTGAATGCCTTGGCGCTCGGCGAAGATGAGGCGCGGCACCTGGGGGTGCCTATCGAGCGGGTGAAGAAAGTGCTGTTTGTGTTTTGTGCGGTCCTGACCGGCTTGTGTGTGTCGATCGCCGGGATGATCGGGTTTGTGGGGCTGGTGGTCCCGCATGTGATGCGGCGGCTGGTCGGCGCGGATCACCGGATCTTGCTGGGGGCATCTTTTATCGCCGGGGCGATTTTCCTGATCGCCAGTGATACCCTGGCGCGAATCGTGATTACGCCGCTGGAATTGCCTGTCGGAGTGATCACCGGGATCGCCGGCGGGAGTGTTTTTCTTTATGCCCTGGCAAAAAAGGGGGGTCTTGATCATGCTTAAGGTCAGTGGGCTTACCTGCGGCTACGGGCAGAAGGTTATTATTTCCGGCGTTGATCTTGATGTCAAGGGGGGCGAATTTTTCGGGCTCATCGGGCCTAATGGTTCAGGCAAGACCACGTTGCTGCGCGCTCTATCGCGTGAGATCAAGCCAATGTCCGGCGAGATTGTCCTGGACGGCAAGAAACTTGGGGATATTCCTGCGCGTGATCTGGCGCGGCGGATAACGGTGGTATCACAGCTTGTACCGACAGCGGATATGACGGTCGAGGAATTTGTCCTTTTGGGGCGCCTGCCGTATTTTAAAAACATGCAGTTCATGGAGACAAAGCATGATGTCGCCGTGGCGGTTAAGAGTATGGAATTGACGGATTCCCTTCGGTTGCGGGATAAGCCGTTGCGGCATCTTAGCGGCGGGGAACGTCAGCTGGCGGCGATTGCGCGCGCGCTCACGCAGGAACCGCGTTTATTGCTTCTGGATGAGCCGACGGCGCATCTGGATATCACGCATCAGGTGGCGGTGATGGATCTTTTAAGGAAGCTTGTCCGGGAAATACATGTGACGGTGGTGATGGTCCTGCACGACCTTAATTTAGCCAGTGAATATTGCGGTCGTATGGCATTGCTGTCAAAAGGATGTGTTTTTCTGACGGGGACACCCGAAGACGTCATTGATTACCGGGTGATCGAAGAGGTCTATAAAACGATCGTGGTGGTGAACAAGAATCCCATTTCAGGCAAGCCCAACGTCCTGATTGTTCCCGACGATGAACTGCGCCGGAGTCGGAAAGCATGAGGTTAACTTGATTTTTAAGATCTTTAATAAATTCAATGCGCACCGGGGGTTGATGTTCCGTTCGCTCAGGAATCGTAATTACCGGCACTATTATTTTGCCTGGGGCGTTTCGTCTATCGGCACATGGATGCAGGCGGTGTCCATGGGATGGCTGGTGTACCGCTTGACGCATTCACCGTTATTGCTGGGAACGGTTGTTTTTGTTTCCCAGGCGCCGTCAATCGTTCTTTCACCATTTGCCGGTGTTTTTTCTGACCGCCATGACCGGCGCCTGATTATGTTCGGGGCGCAATTATTGCTCATGTTGCAGGCGTGTGTCCTCACGGCTATTGTTCTGACCGGTTCAGCGAATACATCAAACCTGATCGGCCTTGCGCTTTTCCTCGGCATTGTTAATGCGGTTGATTTTCCTATCCGGCAATCGTTTATCAAGGAGCTGGTGGATGACAAGGATGACCTGGCTAATGCCATTGCCCTGAACGCGTCAGTGATGAACCTTTCCAAATTTATCGGGCCGTTCATTGCCGGGATATTGATCGCTGTCGTCGGTGAAGGCTGGTGTTTCATGCTGAATGCGGTCAGCTTTATCCCGATCCTGCTAGTCCTTTCTTTCTTGAAAGTTTCTCCCAGGGAGTTGAAGGTGAATGAAAACGGCAGTGTTTGGGCGGAGCTGAAGGAAGGGATTGGTTATGCCCTGCGGTCTTCGCCGATACGGATGCTTCTGCTGATGCTGGGTGTGATCAGTTTTCTTGAAGGGGCAGTTCAGTCGTTGATGCCGGTTTTTGTTAAAGAACAATACCGTACCGGGTCAGAGGTTTTGGGGTTTATTATCGGAGCCGCAGGCGTGGGGGCTCTTGTGGCGGCATTATACCTGGCGGGGCGGCAGAATATCCGCGGCCTTTGGCGGCATATCGGGGTGGCTTTACCCGCATTGGGAATTTTCATTGTGATCTTCGGGCATGTGCATGACGCGCGTTGGGCGGGGGTACTGGCATTTCTTATTGGGTTTACCGCGATGATCCATGTGGCCTCCACGAATTCGATCCTGCAGACGATCCTGCAGGAAGACAAGCGCGGCAGGATCATGAGCTTGTACGGCACGACCTTGGTCGGCGGGGCGTCATTGGGCAGTATTACCGCTGGAGCCGTATCCAGCCTCATGGGGCTTCCGCTGACGTACACCTGCGGCGGTTGCCTGGCATTGCTGGCGGCTTTCTTCTACTGGCGAAACCTTGCCCGCGTGAGGGCGAAAGTACTGCCGATTTATATTGAGAAGGGAATTGTTGCGGGGTAGCTAAAGGGTTTTTGAAATTTCTCCGCTGATGGAGAAGGTTTGCTGGACAGCTGCCAACTTTCTGCTTGTTTTTTTATCGGGGGGGGTAAAATTATTTTTTATTAGTAGCTAATTTATTTAAACAGGAGGTAATGATGAAATATGGTTTGAAATTGATCCGGTTTGGTTTGGGGCTGTTTGTGGGATGTGCGATGTTAACTTCGCGATCTTTTGCCGCGGAGGTTGATCCTACGGTTACGTTGAAATCGATTGTGGATTTTATAGAGCTTTATAATGGTGGTGATTTTGCCCGTATTCCAACGGCAACTCTTTTGAAGCCGAAAGAGAATATTTTTGAAAATATATATAAAAATTTTGGAAAGATTGAGATAAAGGGGGAGGTTAAGCAAATTAAATACACAGATCTTAATAAGGCATGTGAAGAGGCAGTCGCGAAGGGGAATACTGTCAGTTGTGTGCGTGTAGATATTTCAGGTGAGTATTTTGATAATCAATCTAATGGTGTAATGAAGGATTATTTTGAAATTGAATCAGAGTTTGCCGGTAAGGGTTATATGCAAGTTTTTCAACCGGGAGATGAAAAGAAGAAAGAAACAACAGATGCCAAGATTGCGGCAGTTACTTTTATTTTTGGAGAAAAAGACAATTTCGCGGGCTGGGTTAAGTACATGTCGCATATGAAAGATATTTCTGCGGCGCAACCCTCAGCGGTTGCGAAGGATGGTCTTAAGAAATAAGTTTGAAGGTATGGCTTTGATAAAAAACGCCCTCTTTATCGGGGGCGTTTTTTATTAAGCACAGATTGCGTGTGGGGCTTCTTCATGCCTCTTTCCGCTTCAGGATCGCTATGAAAGTCAGTCTTCCATCACACTATGGCTTCAGAAACGGCAGACCTAGAGAATTTGGCATTGAATTATTTTGGGTAAGCCTGTAAGAAAGATATTTGTATGCCAGAGAGCTCACGCTTTTTCGGTATTATCATCAGAATTTTTATGATGATCACAACCCGCCTTATTTTCACGTGGAGTTTGGTGAAAAGAGGGCTACGGTTGATCTTCATGGAAACTTCAACTTTACAGCAGATAACTCGCAGGATCACGGCGTCTTTGGTGCTTGTGGCGTTTGTGATGACGTCTGTCACAAGTTCCTCAGGCTTAGCTCATGCCCGGCTTTCGCCAGCCATCATTAGCATCCAGCCTGTATGCTGAGTGTATTGCTTTCCCCCCTTGACGACAAAACTATTATGGAGTATACTCCCGATTAGTTGAACTAAACAGGAGTGTATTCCTTTATGAAAAATATAAAGCGGTTGTTAAAGATCGACCTTCCTCAGCATCAATCGGCCTTTCTTTGGGGCGCACGCAAGACGGGGAAGACGACGTATTTGCGCCAATTTTATCAGGCGAGCCAGGTCTATAACTTTCTCGATACCGATCTTTTCTTTGAAGTTAGTAAAACTCCTTCCTTGTTACGTCAACGCATATTGGCACTTGATCCTGCCTGGTTGCGGCGGCCGATCATTCTTGATGAGGTTCAGAAAGTCCCGGCGGTAATGGATGAGGTGCATTATTTGATCGAAGAGAAGGGCTTGAGGTTTATCTTGTGCGGTTCAAGTGCACGACAACTTAAGCGCCGCCATGCGAATTTGCTGGGAGGGCGGGCCTGGCGTTTTGAAATGTTCCCGTTCACGGCGGGTGAGCTGGCAGATTTCGATCTTCTGCGGGCCTTGCGGCACGGGCTTATCCCGTCGCATTATTTACAGGATGATCCGTCGATGTCCTTGCGGGCGTATGTCATGGATTATCTGAAGGAAGAAGTTTTCAGTGAAGGGCTGGTGAGGAATATGCCGGCTTTTTCGAGGTTCTTTGATGCCATGGGGTACTCGCATGGGGAGATGGTGAATTTTGCTAATATTGCCCGGGATTGCGGGGTTGACGCTAAAACTGTCAGGGAATACTACCAGATCCTTGTCGATACTCTTTTGGGGCGTTTTGTTGAGCCGTTTAAGCGTCAGCAGGATAGAGGGGTTATCACCCGGGCGGCGAAGTTTTATTTGTT
This sequence comes from Candidatus Omnitrophota bacterium, assembly GCA_037141995.1. GTDB lineage: Bacteria > Omnitrophota > Gorgyraeia > Zapsychrales > Fredricksoniimonadaceae > Fredricksoniimonas. The sequence continues at coordinate 4,763 of JBAXBM010000036.1, read as the reverse complement.
TGATGTTGGCGTCGCCGGGGCGGTGATGAAACGCCATATTCCCGAGGCCAAGGGGGAGGTGTTCGGCAGGGCATTTGAGCATTTCATTTTCATGGAACTGGCGGCTTATCGCGGGTATGCGCAAAAGGATTATGAGATCAATTATTGGCGGACGAAGTCCGGGCAGGAAGTTGATTTTATTTTGGCAGGTGGAGAGGTTGCTGTTGAGGTCAAGGGCGCGGCGCGGGTGGATAGCGCGGACACGCGTGGGATAAGGGCGTTTATGGATCAGTACAAGCCACGGCGGGCGATTATTGTATGCCATGAACGCTCACGCCGTATTGCCGATGGTCTTAGCATTATGCCATGGCAGGAGTTTTTGCAGGAATTGTGGGCGGGAAAGGTTGTGTGACGCAGTCGGTATCGACCTCACGCCTGACCGCCTGAACATGGACATTAATGCCGATGGCCGGATTAAGTTCAACGTTGACCCCGTCATGCTCCAGAAACTGCAGGACATGCCTGGTTTTTCCCCTGTCATCATCCGTGTCAACCCGATCACCAGTGTACGGAATTTTCTGGGCTTTAATGACAGTACCTTGCCAGCACGTTGAGCGTGAGGCTTCATGCGCAGTCTTGCTCTAAGTTGACAACTCGAACAATATATTGTATGATTAAATACAAGATAATGATCATTTAAGGTCAATATAATGTATTTGTGGGAGAAATTTAGCATGGAATATCGTTTAAATAAAGAAGATCTTTTCAGATCCATGACAGCATGGAATGGTTTTCTAAAGAAGAAGGTTCACTTGATCGCATGCGGAGGGACGGCCATGACGCTATTGGGGGTCAAAGAATCGACACGAGATGTGGATTTCTTGGTTCCTGTTGAAGCGGAATATCGTTATTTACTTAAAACATTGGAACAACTGGGGTATGTGTCTGCGAGTGGGCATGGATGGAAGCGTCCTGGCGAGTTGTACATTTTTGATCTGTTCAGGGGCAAGAGTGTATTTACAACCGAACTGCTTGATTCTCCGCTTGATCATGGACGGCATACGCTGATCAAGGAGTTGACCCATTTATATATTGGGGTATTGAATCATGAGGATCTGATTATCAGCAAGATATTTCGTTGTAGTTCTGTGGATGTGGAAGATTGCGTAATGTTGCTTAAGTCTCTGGTAACAGAGGTGGATATAGCTGTTCTGAAATGCCGATTTCAGGAGACCGCCAAATACGATATTACGGAAGAGAAAATGTTGCGAAATTGGGATCACTTTGAAAGGATCCTCAGGAAAGAAGGCTTTTATGGACAATAAACAGCTCCTGGAAAGTATGCGGCGATTGGGGTATCCGTTGCTTGATGCCACAGCGGATATTGACCCCTGTGAAACATTAGCGCAGGTGATTGCTTCGCAGAAGGGGCGTTACTGGGAAGGGTTCCCGGTGCTTTTGGCCAATGCGGCTAAGGAAGGGGAATTTGATTATGCAAGGGTTGAGCATTGCCTGAAAAAGTCACTGCGCGGGAATCTAAAGGCATTGACGCTGCTTTCATTGGGTTTGTATGATTTAAACAGGTTCAGGTTTAACTGGACGAAGCGGTTGTTGTCACAGATGACGGGACCAGAGAAGGATAAAGTAAAACACTATAAAGAAGCCTTGCGGCATGATCATGAGTTGACCGTTGGTGATCGCCAGATTGATCCGGAGCGTTTGAAGGCGTCGTTCCGTAACTATTTCACGGCGGAAACGGCTGAAGTTCGGCAATTGTGCGATAAACAAACAGAGTTGTCTCTGGAATCTGCCATGGCACAGATCTTTACAGCGAGGCAAAGGGAACTTTTTAATAAAAAACTTAAAGGCGAGTTGTTGACAAAGACGGAAAGAGAATATTTTTCGAGAGTTGTACGCAAGAAGGCATTGGCCTTGTCTAATACGGATCTGCATCAATTAGCTCAAAAAGTTATCGCCGCGTGAGCATTTAGCATTATTTTGGGCGAGCCTATAAATAATAGTATATACTTTAACCAATGGACAGGTGGCCGTTATTTAATGGTAAAAGTATGCACTTATTTAAATCTTCAATTGCACAGCAAATAAGCCGCAAGGTCGTGGCGTGTTTGGTGCTTGTGGCGTTTGTGATGACGACGCTCACAGGTCCCTCAGGCTTTGCCCATGCCCAGAGTATGCTGGCTCTGCCGGATCCCGGGACACGTATCGGGTTGAGCCAGCCTTTTGCACCGGCCTTGCTGACAGGCATCAAGGTTTATCCGGAGAATCCTTTCCGTTTTGATTTCATCATGGATAAGGGCGATGAAAAAGGCGCAGAGCAGGAATCATCCCGGCTGATCAAATATTTCCTCGCGTCCCTCACAGTTCCCGAAAAAGATCTCTGGGTGAATCTCAGCCCTTATGAAAAAGACCGCATCGTGCCGGAAGCCTTTGGCCAGACCGAAATGGGCCGCGACCTTTTGGCGCAGGACTACCTCTTAAAACAGATTACCGCGTCGGTCATTTATCCTGAAGGAGAAGTCGGCAAGCAATTCTGGGCCAAAGTCTACGCCCAAGCCCAGGCCCGTTACGGCTCAACCGATATTCCCGTTGATACTTTCAACAAAGTCTGGATCATGCCCGCCAAGGCCAAAGTCTACGAAAACGCCAAAGCCGGCACCGCGTATGTTGTCGAAAGCCGCCTGAAAGTCATGCTGGATTCCGATTATGTTGCCGCCGAAAATAATGTTATGACACGTAGGGGCGAGGCACTGCCTCGCCACAATACTAATATCCCCGACCAACTGTCCTCCGACATCCCCAAACAAATCCTCCGCGAAATCATCATTCCCATCCTCGAGAAAGAAGTCAACGAAGGCCGCCACTTCGCCCGCCTCCGCCAGGTTTACAATTCCCTGATCTTGGCCGCATGGTTCAAGCGCAAGGTCAAGGACAGTATCCTCGACAAGGTCTACGTCGACCAGAAAAAGATCGCCGGAGTCAATAGCAACGACCCCGACGCCCCCACCGCGATCTGGTCACAGTATGTTCAAGCATTCAAGACGGGTGTTTACAATTACATCAAAGAAGAACCCAACGCCCTGACACAAGAAATGATCCCCAGAAAATATTTCTCGGGGGGATGCAACATGGGCCTGCCTGATGGCGCCATGGAGGTGACAGATAGGGCGGAGGGGGTTGTTGATGCGAGTGCGGAAAGTGTAGCGGTGGTTTTGGATACTGTTGATAAGGAAGTTGCAAAGAAAAATTTATTAAGAACTAACATATTTTCAGAAGATGAATTTAATAAATATTGGCCTGAGATAGTAGCGATAGGACAAGTTTCAGGTGATCATACTACTGAGTATATGCTTGAGTTAATGTATAGTGTGAGGTCTATACGAAGAAATATCGGGTCACCTGAGGCCATGGAAAAATATTGGCCTGGAATTGTAGAATTATTGAAAGTTCCGAGACAGGATCCGGTTGGGAATTACGCATCTTGGCAATGGATGAGTAGTTTTAAAGATGACTTAGAAACATATTGGCCCGAAATTTTAGAATTGGGGAAGAGCTTTGGCGGTAGAAATATCGTTAGATTTTTTGAGGATTTAAACGCGTTTAAAAAAGTTTATAAAAATGATTTTCCAAAATATTGGCCAGGATTGCTTGAATTATGGCGAGTAAAATATTTCTTTGCTGACAATGATTTGTCGCGGTTGCAATCCTGTTTTGAGGGTAATCTGTTGCAATATTGGCCCGGTTTTGTAGCGCTGAAGAAATTGGAACACTCAACGAGTGATCCAAGATTTGGAAGTAATTTTCAAGATGAGTTAAATTTATTAAAAGGAAAATTCGGTGAAGATTTTGAGAAATATTGGCCTATTTTGGTAGAGGCTGGAACATCTTTATCTTCAGGTAAGGATATGTTGAATTTATTTAGTGGCTTAAATGCCACAAGATATTTAATTCACAATGAGACCGATTTGAGAAAATTTATTACGGATCTTAAAGCCATTATCGAAATAACTAGGGGGGTTGAGGGGTATACCATTCGAGAGATATCTGATTCATATAAATTAATTCAAAAGCTTCCCAATGCTTGGAGTGGATTGATCAAGCCTATTATTTATCGTCAGACTGTAGGTGCATTTTTGACATTAAAACAAGTGCGGGTTCTTTTTAACGAACAAACCGTTGAGTCTCAGGCAGATGTTGATTTTATATTGGATTTTATTAGTCAGGAAGGAACCAAAGCAGCAGATATTCTCGAGCACTTTATTGTGCCGGCTGTAAAGAATGGAATTATAGGAAAACCCATTTCTCAGGAAGCGAAGTTGATTTTGAATTATTTAAGTAATGGGGGATATCCAATACCAGAGGTTTATGACGTTTATAAGAATGATCCTGAAGCACACCAGGAGATGATAGCTAGGTGTCGAAAGATTCATCAAGCTATAATGGATGGAGATACAACTGCCTATGAACATGATGGCCTATTGCCTGCAATGCGCGTATATGTTTTTCCACCTGAAGGTACTGCATCCCGTGAATTATATGATAGAACTATAGCACAACGAGAAGACCGTCAAACTGATCTTGATAAGATTCCAAGCGATTTAAGAAAAACAGCGCCTATAAATGTATCAATCGGTGATTATATCTTGAAGGATCCTTCAAAGCCTTTAGATACAACGCCTTGGTCAATAATTTTAGATGTAGTTAGGGATGAAAATAATCAGGCAGTGCATCTGATGAGTGCAGCAGAATATTTATTGTTAGGGAAT
>JBAXBM010000035.1:0-13358 GCA_037141995.1 Candidatus Omnitrophota bacterium | reverse complement strand
GGTCCGAGCCATACCACCATCACGCTCACAAAAAGAATAATTGTTGTAACAATGCCAATAAATCGTCCTTGTTTACGCGCGCGGCCCGCAGCCCAGAGCACAACACTAAAGAAAAAAATCTGGCTCAGCAGGAAACTCATAATCCCGCCGCGAGAAGTTGATATAAATATGGTTGAGATCATCACAGCGGCCATGGCAAGATATCGGAGCGTTTTATTGGCTTCAGACGTCGAGAACCAGAATAATTTTTCCACAAAACCTCTGCGGTGAAAAAATGATGTGTGAAAAACACCTGCAACAACCATACTAACCGCAAGAGCGGAACACAATTCCATAAAGCCGGCAAAATGATCGTAATTTAAATATGGCCCAACAGGAGCCTGCGCTTTCATCCCAAACCAAAAAATATGCCCGTTATAACTAAATTTTTGAATAATAGCGAAAAGTGAGATAAGAAAACCGAACATGATGATAAATTCAACCATGCGCCTGAAAAACATATGATCATAAGCTTTTGCATTTGCACCGATACCAAGAGCCAAAAGCACAACAAAATAAATCCCATTAGCCGGGATATGAAGATTAAAATCATAAATACTATGGAACAAAATTGATAACACCCCCGTAAGGCAGCCAAGTTTTAAATATTCTGATTTATTCCAACTGATCTGGTGAACTTCTTCAAGGCAATCTGATGGGATACGCTGTAACCGCATCAAAATGGACACAAAGAAAAAACCATACGTTAAATATTGAATAACAGCGACTATTGTATCCCACGGATAAATAGATAATGTCATGGCGGGACCAGCACGATATTTCAGATAAAAATCGAATAATGCAGGAGATATTCTTTGAATCAATTCAGGTGAACAAGGGATGATTTGGGATAAAGCAATAATTAAAATAAATAAACCGAGCCAGGCCCATGATGAAGAAAAGAAATGCTTCAAAGCCCAGGGACGAACTATGAAAATTAAATTAAAAGATACCAGAGAAAGTAATGCTAAAGCAAGTAGCGAAAGAAAATGAACCGACCCATACAATAACGGGGCTAAAAGAAGGCCAAGCAACAAAAGGCCATCCGCAAGAAACAGCATCATGATTTCTTTTTATGGTGATCAGCTTTTGAAAAAAGATTTGAAAATGACATGCGCTCCTTTTCATTCTTGGGAGCATGATGACCATAATGATAGTAATAGTAATAATAAGGATTTTGCGCATCATTGCTGATCATGTTAAAAACAGCCCCAAGGACATGGGCATGTACCGACCTTAAAGCCTCAATGCTGCGCATCGCGGCTTGACGATGCGTACTGCCGGCTTTAATAACAAGAATGGTACTATCAACTTTGGTGGAAAGGACAACAGCATCCGTTGCTGCCAGAACAGGAGGTGTATCAAAAATAATACGATCATACATGGTGGAAAGTTTAGCAATAAAGTCACTCATTTTTTTTGACCCCAGCAATTCGGAGGGATTGGGTGGCACTTCACCGCACGCAATAAAATCTAAACCTTTAATATTTGTTTTATGGATAAAAGAGGAAATATCAGCTTTGTCAAAGGCAAGTATATCCGTTATCCCGTTAGCACGATCAACCTTAAAAACACTATGTAACCTGGGATTTCGTAAATCCGTATCAATTAAAACGGTACGTTCATCACCTTGAGCAAAAACTGTGGCTATATTAATGGCAATCGTTGATTTCCCTTCAGAAGGAGAAGAACTGGTAATAAGGAAAGTTTTTTTGGCAATATCCGGGTTACTAAAAATAATTCCGGTACGTAAACTCCTAAAAGCTTCAGCTATCGGTGAGTGCCTGACTTGGTCCGTAACAAATTCCGGCGTGGCTTCAGCATGTTCCTTGTCTGGTTTATAAAGAGGAATAGGCACCAGGCATAAAAGTTTAAGGATTGCTTGCATATCAGCGATTGTTTTAATCGTCTGATCAAGAGATTCAAATAAAAACACAAGGCCAATACCCGCAAAAAGACCAAGAACAAGTGCTAAAATAATATTAAGTGCTTTTCGCGGACGGGATGGGAAAATTGGTAATTGGGCTCGATCGAGAATCTTAACATTACTGATTTCACTGGCCAAAGCCGCGATTCCTTCAATATGGCTTAAGCGCTGCCGTTCATTATTAATTTTATCATTAATTGTATCAATTTCATTCTTTAGACCGATGATGACAGGATGTTTTTCCTTAAGAAATTTAAGTTGTTGGGCCATATCGGCTTCAAGCTCACTACGACGCTGAAGCAATTGATCCTGTGATGAAAAAAGGACATAAGCCCTTGCCCACTCATTGGCAATTTTAACCGCCATGGCAGGATCAGGATCTTCGGCGGAAACTTCAATAACCTGCGTCATGCGAACAGGCGTGATTTTGACATGTTTTAATAAAAAATCAACACTCTGATTATCACTGACCGGCTTTTTTTTATCACTGGATTTATTTCGGTTCCCCCATATTTCATAATTGCCAAGCTGTTTGAAAACAAGCTCGGCCACAGTATGACTTTTTAAAATTTCAATTTGAGAATTAAAAAAATTCGTTCGGTCAGTATAATCAGGAAGAACAACATCCTCGACCTTGACAATCTTAGGTGGTTTTGATTCAACAAGAATACGGCTGACAGTATTGAAGATTGGAGTCGCCGTGAAAGAATAAATAAGTGCGGCAAGCACACTCACACTGACCACAGATATAATAGTCTGTCGATGCTTGATAATTTTGTTGCAAATATCTCGGAGATCTATTTCTATGACATCTGATGCTATATCAGACTGGGATACTGACATGCAAAAACTCCTTAAAAAAGGCTTTCAGGAACAATGACAATATCGCCTGAACGTAAAACAATTTCATCCTGATATGAAGCGTCTTTATTTATGATATTGTAAACAGGAATAATTGTTTCTTTTTTTGTCCCATCAGGCTCGGTGTGAATAACTTTAACTTTATTAGGCGCCGCAATTTTTGTAAATCCTTCAGCCAATGAAATTAATTCAACAACAGTAAGTCTTCCTTTGATAGGATAAGCACCCGGTTTCTTTACTTCACCCATAATAGATACAGTACTGTATTCCTCAATATAAACAGTAACTTGGGGATTCACAAGATAATCTTTATCAAGCAGTTGTTTTAATTTATCCTGCAAACCAGATACTGTCATCCCTGTAACTTCGACTTCACCCACAAGAGGAAAATTAATCACACCGCGCGAAGAAACACGTACTTTTTGAGAAAGATGCTCATTTTTACCATAATAGACATCAATTTGAAGCGCATTTTCAGAACTGATTTGATATTCAGATGGGCTTGAAACAGCATCATTTGATGCATGTGCTGGCGGCATATCGAATGAAAAAGCCGCCAACACGATGCAACAATATAAGAGCGTCTGTATCAGCATGTGTATTATAAAAACGCTCTCTTAAATTAAAAAGTCTACTCTCATGGAAACAATATTATCATTATAAGATTTTGAATCGATATTCGACATGAGTTCCTTGTAATCGTATCCCAAGCTTAGCTTACCATAATCTTTCAGTTTATACTGTAAGGCTAAACCTTCACCGATTAAACTATCCTGGCGTTTGATGTTATACGTAGTATCACTTTCTGGATAAAAATTACGTGAAACGCTTGATTTCGCGAGAACGCTGAAATGACCAATAAGTTTCTGTTCAAGCTCAGCACTTAAAATATTTGAATTATAATAATTATTATTAATAAACGAAGATTCCATAATCGAGGTCACATATTTTAAAGTCAATTGCGTACGATCAGAGAAAGTGCCGATAAGGCCTGTTTCTGAAACAAACCCGTCATAATCTTTAGCGCCGGTTGTATCATAATCTCTCATCTGATACCCAGCTTTAACAATACCTACTACCTTGCCCGTGAGATCTCCCTTTAAACCGACCATAAATTCATCATAAACAGAATCACGGTTTCTATCTTTATTATATTTCACCATACCACGATCATATTCCAGCAAAGCCTTGGTTTTAGGAAATAACTGGTAAAACATTGTGCCGGAAACAACGTCCTCATTATACTCAATGCCTTGATAGGCCTGATCATAATATCTTTTAATAAAATCAGAATAACCTAATTCATAAGATAATTTATTAACTTCAACTCCAAGGGTCGCTTGAGCTTTATTTTCTTTGCGATGAACCTGGCTTGTGAATTCAGTCGCCGCGCGATCAACCGTATCTTTAAAATCATTATTGACATTCAAATAGCCAAATGGCAGGCGCAAATTAAGATTGGCTGCTGCATTTTGATTGACATAATTTTGAGTTTTCTGATCGGCAAAAGCACCGCCATCAACCTTATACATCATCTGAAAAAGATGACGCTCATCGATCCCTAAAGGGAGATCCATCAAAAACTTTGTCGTTGTTACATTAATGTAATCTCTTTTTTTGTTGTTGGATGTCAAATAAACATTACTATCAAAGTCCGCTTCTGTGGAAACTCCTGCTTTAAGGCTAGCCTGGCCGATACGGAAACCATTGATATCTTTAAACTCATTTTGACCGATACGCACACCTTCTTCTCTATAAGATTGAGCAAAAACAGATTGTGCAGATACAAATATTAGAAAGCCAACTAAAAAACAAAATTTACTTAAACGCATCTATCCCCTCCCTTTAGTGATTTCAATAAAGAAATTATAACCCCATACTCATTTATTGAGCAATAGGGCTGATATCAGCCGTTGTTTCTTCTGTTTGAACTGTCGTATCCGCTTCACTAACTGACGGCAAAGCAGGCGGCTGATACCCTTCAACCCCAGTCCCAGGCGTATGGGTAGTTGTGGTCCCATCTGTTTGCGTCAGGACAACTTGCCCCTGAACAACATCAAATCCCGTCGGAGTAACAACACCGCTGCCAACACGGACCTGATCTCCGCGATCGATAATGGCTGTTGCTCCAGAATGTGTAACGATTTGGGCACTACCTTCTGTAACGCCAATAACAGCCGTACCTGTTGGTTCAATGCTCACGTTAAGTGATGAACCAATAGCTACATTGACGACTTGTCCTCCGGCAATAACTTGAACAGTTGACGTCCCTGTTACAGAAATATTCGCAATGCCTCCGATAACTTCAATATTAGCTCCATCAGGAATAATTGGTAATGGATCACCAGGCGCAACGGTAAGAACAGTTCCGTTGGTTAAGGTTATTTTTAATGTCCCTGTACGTTGTCCCACATTAACTGCGGCAAAAACAGAAACCTGAAAAGCCAAAAGTAGTAGAAACATTAAACAGATAGATTTTTTAATCATACACCCTCCAATATATTTGTAAATGAATGAGCGAATAATAGCATACCTTTATTTTAAAAACAAGATTTTTGAAGGTTAACTTTTAAATGGATTGGGAATAATATACCCGGGAAAATTTAAACGAATTACTAATTGTTGAAATAATTTCAATTAAATCTTGAATGTTTTACTCAATCTTAATTTTAAAGACAAACTTTCTGACACGTTCAGGTCTTGCATGGCTTTGACACATGGGCCGATGGGCTTCTCCGGGGAAATAAACTACAAACTCTCCCGAGTTAACAAAAACATCTGTAATATTCATATTTGAATTAAAAAAATGGATATCCTGTGAAGCATCATACTCAGTTATCGGAACTAAAAGATCTGCCGGAACTGACTGCATGCGTTCACTGCCACTGAATACATACTGGACATCCATATAAAAACGATGGATTTCAAAACGACCTTCTTCAGGCATTCGTGTGTTATATTCTGCGGGACGAACAAAAAGTTCTCTCCCTTTTATTTCTTTTTCAATCAACGGCAATGATGCCAGCCTATGGGTAGAAATAAAGTCTTGGATCAAATCAGTAAACGGCAGCGCGTAACGTTTAAGGTTAGTAATGTTGTCATGAATCATTTTAAAACAAGCCTCAAATTAAATTTAATTTATTGCGTAACAAATCAAAATTATTTTCGGATGACAGGATATAATGATCTTTAAGCCTCCAAGATTCATCGAAAATTTCTGGTTCTAAATAATCCAAAGGACGTCCTGTTTGTAATGAACGAAACCGTAGTCCCGCATGGATGGCAATTGGCCACGATCCGGCTAAATCCCAAATAAAAACCCGTGATAACGACCCGCATCCACGGCCGATAGAAGGCCAACAAAATTCACTCACAGCTGAAGCAAAAATCATCATGCGGCAATCCGGAGATCGCCATGTAAATTTTTCCAGCACTTCATCCGTAGCAATAAATACTGAACGGCTTGAAATTTCAGCATTAACCGGGATAATCCGTTTTTTTCTTGCACGGAAGGAAAAAGGATCTGTTACAAACCATGCGTCGTTCCCATCACAATAAAAAAGCTCGCGCATGGTAGGAAAATACACCGCGCCTAACCACGGTTTTTTATCCTTTATGAGCCCCAAGGATACCGCATATTGCGGCATATTATTAGCATAAGGACGTGTGCCATCAATGGGATCAATGGCCCAGATAAAAGGAACATCACGGGAAAGAACATCCGCTGGTTTTCCTGTCTTTGAAATATTTTCCTCGTCAATAAGTATATGTTCTCCGGTTTTAAGAAACGGTTTTAGCCTTTCCTGTGCTAAGGAAGAAATAGCCATATCTGCTTGCGTTATCACAGAGGCATCAGATTTAAGTTCTGGCCGACAGTTACCCATTAAACGCAAAGCAATACGCCCGCCGTCGCGCACTATTGATAAAATTACATCCATTTCATGGGCCATAAATCGTTATACCTTTTCTAATAAAATAGAAGAAATCCAGCCATTTTTCCCGTCAGAGCGTTCTATTTTAACCCAGCCTTCTTTTTCACGTATAATTTTCATTTCAGTCCCTTCGGGCACCTTAAAATATACTGTTGCCTGCGCATTGGGTTCAAAACGCGCCTCAGCATTATTAATACAAACAGCAATACCATGATTACTGATGGCTTGCTCAAGAGCTGTCGCAGAACAAAAAACAGTCAAACAACCGAGAAGAATAACACCCTGAACAACCCTTTTATACTGAACACCTGCGTAGAGTGCCCCTAACATAAATATCCCTGTGAGCATAAAAAGGATAAACGCCAGCCACCGTAATTCATCTTTGGATAAAAGCTTTTTTATAAACGAAAAAATAGAATCAGATTTCATCGGCAAAAAATTTTCGACCATGGATCTCGCAAAAAAAAGATTAGCCTTAATGTCACTGTCGCGCGGAGATATCCGCAGGGCACGTAAATAATTTAGGACTGCCTTACCTGTTCGTCCTGATTTAAAATAAGCATTGCCAAGGTTATAATAAAGTGCTGATGAAAAAAATCCTTGAGTAAGGCTTCTTTCATTTAAAACAATCGCATCATCATAGTGCGCCTGATGATACGCATTCACCGCTTTTGAGAAAAGAACATCCGCACTTTCTTTTTCCGGTTGCGCTTGCGCTACAGGCATCCAAAGGAATACAATAACAAGGTAAAGAAAAACATCCTTTATAAATTTCATTTTACCCGCCTTTCCACCGCCTGAAAAATATCCTGTGCTGCAATAAGATGGTCCTTCATCCGAGCGGCCTCACCATTCATTCGGGCAAAACGGGCCTGCTCAGCGGTCTCAAAAATATCTCTAAAGCACGCGATTTGTTTTTCATCGATCTTGATTTTCCGCAACACTTGTTCCAGAGCGGCCGCATCCATGTTCCCTGCAGATACGTCTAACCGTAATGAGAAATATTGCCGCAATCCGGTTTCAAGCACTTCATAAAATTCCTTTGTTTTCCCCGTTGTGATGCATTCTCCGGAAACAACAAAAGTACGACGAATATTACGGATTGCCTCTGACTTCCTGGCGAACTGAGGATTATTATGCATACGCCGCCGGCGAAGATAAATCACAAAAAATGCACCCCAAACCTGCAAATATATCATCAAACACCCATAAAATAGCGCACGCATCCATCCTAAATCAGAACGTTTCTGCCATCGGCCAGGATTATCCTTGATAAAAACAATATCCTGTCCAAGAATTTCGGGAACAGTTCCTGCTGACGGATGAACGGAACTCACTGCCTTGAATTCATCATCCTGGGCAGATGCTGAAACCTCAAGGGGAAACGGACCTCTTTTTATTGTACGATAAGAATTTGTTTTTACATCAAAGTAGGTAAACTGGAGTGCAGGCACTTGAGAAACTTTCTTGTCAATCAAAATGATGACCTGTTCAAGGTTCTTACGCCCAAGATCATCCTTAATCAGAGGATCATAAATTTTGAATCCCTCGGCCTTAAACTCAGGGAATTTGATAGCTTTCATATTCCCAGTACCAGTCAATACCATGCGCAATGTCACGGGATCTCCGGATTTTAGTTTCAATGGCGTCGCTTCGGCAGAAAAATCAAACTGACCTACGGCTCCTGAAAAATCGGCTGGCTTCCCTTCATCCGGCAAAGATAGCACATGCAGGGTTACCGCGTTTGATGTCATGGTTAACGGCCGCTTCTGGTAAGATGTGAAAAAATTTCCGAAAAAGCCGTCATCAAAAAGACCTCCGGATGTATCTTGAGACGGTTCTGCCTTAAAAAGAAGACTGCCGCGGATTTCTGCCGATGTCACTTTGACTTCTCCAGATCGTGTGGGATAAAGAAGTGTTGAAAATTCGATCACCTGCCACACACTTCCTTCTAAAGTTTCTTGAAACTGTTTAGGTTCGGAGAAAGGCTCAATACGAAAACCATCTTGTTTTAGTTCTGGAAAAGAAAGCTCCTGCAGGGTAAGCTGTTTAGCATAAAGACGAATTGTTACAGGCACGGCCTCTCCAATATAAATTTTATCAGATGCCACCGCCATGAGAAACTTTAAACGGCTTTGAATATCCTTGGTTGTTTCTCCTTCAACGGATGCGCCGGTCGCCTCCTTGCCGGCAGGAATCACATCGACTTCAACCACGTTTGTAACAAAAGACTGACCCTTTACAATTATAGTGACAGACGGAATAGTGAATTTGCCTTCTTTTAACGGGGTAAAAATATAATTAAAAGATTGCTCTACATCATAGGCACCATTCAGAACAGCCACGCGTGTGGCCGGGCCGCTATAACGGGTATCAAAGCCATCGACCGGCGGCAATAAAGGCGGCTCAAGTCCTTGGACGCCATTAAGCGTAATCGTGTATTGGAATGACTTACCCACAGGCACCTGGGCCGATGAAACTTTGGCTTTAATAGAAATGTCACTTGCCAATACGGCAGTTGTGATGAAAAAAGAAAACAAAATAATCATGAATTGCCGCATAAATATCCTACCAATCCTTCCCAACAGGCTTTTCTTCTTTAACCTGATGCGTAAAATTCAGGCTCCCTTTGGGGAGCTCATTGCGTTCAAAATCATCAATCAAATCATTGGCTTCTTTTTCTGATAGTATCTGTTTGGAATCAGCTTGTCCAGGTGCCGTATTTTTAACCCCCGAAGAAGACTTATCACCTTTCATCTGATCAGAAGCAGGTTTCTCTTCTTTGCCACCTTCGGACTGATCCTTTTTTGTTGAAGCATCTTGTTTCTCTTCATTTTTCTCTTGAGAAGATTGATCTTTTTGTGATTGCCCAGGTTGAGATGAATTATTTGCGGCAGAAGATTTATCCGTATGTTCTTTATCAGCATTTTTACTTTCCTGGCGGCTTTGATTCTGCATTTCCTGTTTCTTTTGTTTAAGTCGTTCTATTTCATTTTTTATAAAATCGCGATTATGGGCGGCCTCGGCATCCGATGGATCCAAAAGCAATCCTTTTTCAAAACTCTTAAGGGCGCCGTCGACACGCTCAATGGCCTGAGAAATATCTTTATTTTCCAGCGAAATACCAGCCTGATACATGGCATTACCCAGATTATAATAAGCATCTCGTCGAAAATGTTCATCATCCGTCAAAAGGCTTTTTTGAAAATGCTCCACCGCAGCGTCAAAATTTCCGCTCCGATAGGCTGCGGTACCGATATTATAATCAATCTTTGATTCAGAAGGCGCTTTAACCGCAGCAGCTTCATAACGTAGGCGAGCTTCAGGAAACTTTTTTTGATGATAAAACTTGTTGCCTTCAGCGACATCTTTAGATGCAGATGCCGCATACAAGCTCGGCATTGAAAATAAATATACTAAAATAACCATTAATACCCTCACGACTCCGGCCTCCTGGTCGACAGTATAAATTCAATGCTTAGAAATATAAGTGCCAAGCCAAGCGGCCATTGAAAACGTTCATCATAACATTGCTCCATCCGGCTCTCAATATCACGTTTTTCCAAATGTGACAAATAATTGTCATAAATATAATCAAGGCCGAGTTCAACGCCGCCAGCTCGGACGTAAGCGCCACCTGTTGTGACAGCTATTTCTTTAAGAAGATTTTCATTTAATGATGATTTTACAAAATTTCCTGATGAATCTTTAAGAAAAGCGCCACTGCCGTCCTGATCTTCAATGCGAATTAATTCACCATCACGTGTACCTATTCCAACGGTATAAATACGGATTTTTTTATCTGCCGCTTTTTTAGCCCAAAATAATGGATCTCCTTCAACACTTTCACCGTCAGTTAAAATAACAACAACTTTGTATTGAGCCGGGACATCTGAATACCCCTTTAGCGCTTCTTCAATAGCACTGGCAATATTTGTTCCTCCACGAGGAATAGTTTGAACATTGAGATCATCCAGGCTAAGTAAAAAACCTGCATAATCGGTTGTTAAAGGACACGTTAAAAACGCATTCCCTGAAAAAGCAATCAATCCTGCCCTGTCGCCATGAAGTTTCTTTAAAAGATCCTTTACCGCAAACTTGGCCCGTTGCAGCCGATTAGGTTTCACATCCGCTGTTAACATACTTTTGGAGGTATCCATGATCACAAAAATATCTAACCCCTGATGTCTGACATTCTGCCATTCAAAACCCCACTGAGGGCGAGCCAATGCCGCGAGGCAAAAAAAGAATGTACTAACAATACACACTTCTTTCCAAACAAATCTTTCAAACCAGTAATTACGCGCTGTCACGCGGGCAAGAACCTTATCACCGAAACGATGCCTGATTTTACGGCGCCACCTGGCTAAAAAAAATAAAACAGACGCCAGTAACGCAACAACCAGTAATCCGTTCCAATAAAATGGCTTGGCAAAATGAATCATGGTATCCTTAAAAAAATAGTCCTGGCAAGTACAATTTCAAGCAAAAGAATACCCAAAGCCACCATTAAGACAATATCAAAGTACAATTCGGCCTGATGATAGGCATTGTCTTCAAATTTAACCTTTTCAAGATTGTCAATGCGTGAATAAATATTTTTTAAAGAATCAGTATCCGTGGCGCGGAAATAGGCGCCGCCTGTTTTCATGGCGATCTTCTGCAATATTTCTTCATCAATCTCAACTTTTATGTTTTGATAAACCGTACGGCCGAAAAGGTCTTTAACCGGATAAGGCGCCATCTCGCGTGTTCCGGCACCGATAGTGTAAATCTTGATACCAAGGGAGGCCGCTGCGTCTGCCGCTTCAAGCGGGGATATTTTCCCCGCATTATTCACACCATCAGTTAAAAGAATAATGACTTTGCTTTTACCTTCGACCTGACGTAAACGCGCAGTCCCAGCCGCGATAGCAGAACCTATAGCTGTCCCATCTTCTATTAAACCAAAATGTACCCGTTCCAAATTCTGCAATAACCAAGCGTGATCTATTGTTAGCGGGCTGACCGTGTAGGGCCGGGCGGCAAAAGCGATCAATCCCAAACGGTCAAATGAACGGGATGCAATAAAATCTTTTAAAACTGATTTAACGACACTTAAACGATTCATCCTTTGGGCATTCACAGTAAAATCTTCAGCCGCCATGCTCGTTGACGTGTCAAGAACAAGCACCATACTGATCCCTTCAGAGCTGATTTTGGAATCCTGTAAAATATTTTCAGGCCCGGCTAATGCCAGAATAAAAAGTAAAAAAACAATCATCCTCAAGAAAAATGGGAGATGCTTCAACCGGGAACGCCATGTTAAAGGAAGTCCTGAAACAAGTGAAACTGATGGAAAAATAAATGATGGCAATTTTCTTCTAAAATACCAGGAAACAAAAACAGGAAAAAGAAGCGGGATCAAAATAAGAAAAAATGGGGTTTTTAAGGTCATCGGGCGTCCTCAACGAATGTCCTTGCCGAATTCATGACCATTTTCATGTCTTCATCTATAGGTTTAACCTGCGCGAACTTAACCATATCACTGGCGTTAAGGAATCTCTCGAGAAACCTCTGTTGAGCTGGTGTTAATTTTTCAGAATAACGGATAACATGCATGAATTCTTCGGTTGTCATTTCGGGTGCGCGTACATCAAAACGAATTTCAATATAATGCCGAACAATATCTGAAAGTTCAGAATAATACTCTTTCACGCGGCCTTGCCTGATAAAATCTAATCCTTCCAGTTCCTGCATAGCTGATAATGCAATTTCCCATGCGGGCTTTATTTCAACAGGTATTACCGGTTTAGAGCGTTTTGACCATTGAAATACAGCCCAGGCGAATCCTGCGGTGATCACAATAATGGCCAATGCCAAAATCCATAATAAATCACCTGGAATAGATACCGGACCACGGAGATCACACAACCCCGGCGGGATACTATTTGTTGTAGCAGCAGCGACAATACTCATCGCATCCTTCTCCGCCGCTGGGCAAAAAAACGGACAATGCTGTCCGCATAGGGTACATCTGTGGATATATCTATATGATCTACATTCATGGATCTAAACAGCTTGTTGCGGGCTGTTAATCGTTCTTTCGCAGCACGCGCATAAGCATCACGGACAGCTGAATTAAACGTATCCACACATACACTTTCACCTGTTTCCGCATCCTCCAGTTCAAGGAGACCGCAAGGAGTTAATTGTTGTTCCCGGGGATCATTAAGGGTAACAGCAATAATATCATGCCGCCGATTGGCAATGGCCATGGCTTTTAAAAAACGCGAATCGTTTAATTTTTTAGATAAAGGCTCGATAAAATCAGAAATTAAAAAACAGACGGATCGACGATTAGTGACTTTAGTCATAAATTCCAGTGCAGCCGCAATATCCGTTCCTCGTCCGGTTGAAGAGAAACATAAAACTTCGCGGATTATGCGTAAAACGTGACGCCGCCCTTTACGGGGAGGGATAAATTTCTCGACATTATCTGTAAATATTTGCAAACCGATTTTATCATTATTGCGGATAGCGGCAAACGATAAAACTGCCGCAATTTCGGCGGCCAGACGGCTTTTTAATTCATGGGAAGTTGAAAAACGGCATGATGG
>JBAXBM010000034.1:0-13751 GCA_037141995.1 Candidatus Omnitrophota bacterium | reverse complement strand
GTTGTGCCCGTATCCTGTGAATGCCCACCTGTGGATGTCATGGATATGGTAAACCGGCGCAACTCAAGGGCGCGTTTCATGTCCTCCTTGGTGGCTTGACTGTCAACATAGACCCAAAGATTATCATTAGGAACATCTTCCTGTCTCCAGTTGGCTTTATCAGGATTAATGAGGATCTGATCGGGTGTCCACAACATCACCTTGTACCGCATTTCCATATCATGCACCAGCTGAATCTGCCGCACCGCTTCATACTCATCCAGCCAGCCCATGGCCTCCATTTCTGCCCGGATCGCCTCGGAATCAACCGATTTCAGCCAGCGCCAGCGTTGGATGCTCACCTCGGCTTTCAGGCGAAACAAGGCCGCCAAGGCATCACCACTGACAAACACACTGGTGAACATCTTCTTTTGACCGTACTTTGCCTCATGATCGGCCGCATTCTTGACAAAAGCCGCGTCCACACGCTGATCATGCCACTGCCAGAACGCATTCAGCATATGTTTTTCAAGCCAGATCAGCACACCAAACGCCATGGCAACAGGCCAGCTCACCGGCGGGAGCAATGCCACAAGCGGTGATGACACGATCAAATAAACAAGGGCCGATGTCCACATTGGCCATGTGATAAACGCTTTACCCGTTGATTTCATAAAACTATCAATCGCTGTGCGTACCAGATAAAGCACAAAGATAAACAGGACGCTGCCCAGCCAGGACTGCCACAACGGCGCGCCGGGCAAATACGTCTGTGACAGCCATCCCATCGCCATCGGCACACCCAGCACCGAACTGCTCATCCAGATGAAAAGCCCGGCCAGGACCGTATGCTTGACCACCGCCCGCACCAGATCCCATACAGTCCCTGTCGGAGCCGACGGCCTCAGATGAAGATATATGGCATCCCCGATCACAGACATCGGCCGGCACTCAATAATGTTAAAGAAATTAACCATCCGCAACCAGACATTCACCCTGCCATACTCGTTCTCATGCAGAATGGCAAAATGCTGCGCCGCCCCACTGATGCCTGTAAACACATACGGCACAATAACAGCCATCACTTCAGGCACACAAACAACCCACCCAAAAGTAAAGGTAATAATCTTTGCGGCGAGACCGAAAGGCTCCGTATCAAACATGAACAGCATGAACGCCATCAAGGCCATGCCCGCAGCACGTATCATATGGCTGGCATGCACATAAATATTCGAATCCCACCAGGCTCCCTGTTTCATATCCTGCAAATACTGGCTATGGCTATACTTCGCCTTGCTGATCTGCCAGGCAATAAGGCGCACCACAAGGCTGACCCCGATCAAAACCCAGCCGAACCATGACGCCGACAAGAAAGCAAATGAATGGCCTATCAATTGCCCCAGGAAGGGGAGCAAGGAAAGCTGTTCCATTTTTGCCGCATAGGCAAAAGCTAGGGCAATTCCCGCCAGCATCATTTGAAACATAATTTTGCTTTTATCTTTAAGCACATACCACTTAGGCGTGACATTAAACCATTCCCGCTTAAGGAACCCGCGGAACATATCTTCCTGACAGCGGATAGCCGCTTCCATCCTCAAGACATCACCGTTATCAGCCAGCACATGCGCCGCAACCCTGACCACATCATCCATCGTATTACCCACCACACTCTTGTGTTTGCCTTCTGCCGGTGTTTTAATAACCAGCTTTTTGCCCAATATTTTTTCTAACGGAAGATGATTGCCCTTATCAACACTGACAACATCCTGCAGGAACTCCATCAGCATTTCAAACTGCTTAAGGTCCATGTCATTCGACGTCGTCCGTGCGCGAAGGAACGGCTGATGCTTCGGTGTCTGCGCGCAGAAGAATGTTTCAGCAATAACCCGCTTGAACCGCTGGCCATCCGGTGTCATGGCCAGATCCGCCCACTCCCTGGTTCGCTTCAGATTTTCTGCCTCCGCGTGAAACGCGTCAATCACTGGCTTCAACGCTTTTTTCTGCGCCCGGGTGATCCGCTCGCCCTTCTTCATCCTGTCATAGAACACAAAAAACGCATCTGTTGTGTTCAGCCACGCAACAGCCTCTTCCGCAGTATTAAATCTCTCGAATGTTGTATTCATCTTCCTGCCAAGGGCATCAATAAGAGCCTGGGCAGCAATAAGCGCCGTTCCCCTGGACTCAATATCAAACTCATCCGGATAAAATTCAAAGGTATCCGCCAGTTCACCCAATAACCTGCTATAAGACTTATCCACCTCGGCAATGGCTTCCTGGTTATTGCCGGCATCCGCCATCAACTCGGTGCGTTGATAAACATACTGTACCGATTCATAGCGATAATTTTCAAGCCATTGTTCCATCTGCGCCCAATGGCTGTTGCTTTCCAAAGACCGCTGACTGATCTTCCGTGATTCAAAAATAATACGGCGCACCCTGATAGCAAGCGACAACGTCAGTATGATGAGCGCCTGCATATCCCCATCACGCATAATCCTGTCAAACTCTGCGCCGGCCGACTGGATCCGATTGATAACTGTTCCCGCAGCGATCTTTTCAGCCTGAAGATGCCGGATGATTGTTTCATTAAAGGTCCCGTTAAATGACTCATCAACAAAACCTTCTTCTGTCAGAACAGCTTCCTCAACCAGCAAATAATACAACTTCAACCCTTTTTCCTTGTCTCCAACGATGTTGTTCAGATCCTGCCGCGTCACTCTCCCGAAAGAGTCTCTCTTCCAGGCATTCTTCATAAAGATCCAGGCAATCCTGACAGCAAAAAGCGCGCGCTCTTGGAATGACGCATCAATATCGATCGGGCCTGACACGGCCAGCTGCTCTTTCGCCGGATCCATATACTTGCGCAACATAACATTCACAGCCCATATCCTGTTCGCAACCGCTAAAATTGACGTATCGACAACAACACCCTCTTTGCCCTTAGCCTGTTCAACCCGGGCCAAATGCTTTTTATGCGCCCGGAATCCAATTAAAAGTGCCGCAATCCCCGCAACCGCCATACCCAGCAGGATTTTCCACCCGGTCAACAGCGCAGAAACCGCATCAGGCAAACTCTCAAAAATCGGTGCCGCCGAAATTTCTTTCTTCGTCTCAGGTATAACCACCGGTGCGCTTGCCGGCAAATCCTGATTAGACAAAGCCCGCGCCTGATATATCAAGACCTCTGCCGCAGCCGCAGGCGAAACCGCGAACTTTTTACCGCCCGCATCAGGCGACACAAGAACATTGTTATACCCTGTAATAATAGCTTCATCCGGCTTGATTTTCCGCGAAGTCATCACTTCAAAATAACCGAATCCCGTTGGATCCCGCATATCATTCAGGCCTTCAATAGCCACCTGCGCCGCCTTCTTATTCCCGACTTCCTGCGCTGTTATCAACAAATCGCCCGTCAATTGAGAAGACGCCGTAGCCCCGTCGCTATTAACAAATCCCCATGTCATGGCGTATGCCTGACTGCCGGGAACCTGCACAGCAAACAGATCCGGACTTACCGCGTACTCCATCATTGTATTGATGGTATCATCAGAATAACCTTTGGCATGCGCCCAGCGAATGAACGCCATATTATCCGGTGTGCTCACAGCTAATTGCACGCCCTGCACTTTGTCATTTTCTTCCGCTAAATCCTGCAGTTGATCCCAGCCCGTAATAATTTCTCCAAATTTATACCAATGCGCAAGAACGTGCTGTGTCAGCGCGGCATCAATTTCATCGGCCATCCGGCCAGCCTGCGCGGCCAGTGTTCTATTGGAAGATGTTTGGGCAAGTTTACGCAGGAATACCGCCGCATCCGCATTCTCCTTTGTCAACCATTTAAGACCCGAATTCCAAACACGATATTTCCCAAAATATTCTTTTTCAGAAGCCGGCTTTTCTAAAGATGTAACAGCTCGCGGCGTCCGGCCATCCGGGCTGAATAAATAATGATTCATAAAGTACGTGGCAAGCCGCTCGGCAAATACCATATCATTCTTATTCTGTGTATGCTGGGCATACGCATAGGCCATTTTGGCCACTGCCAACTGGGCAGCCGCTCTCTTTTCAGAAGCAATCGGTTGCGACCATTTCACCCTCTTTTCAAAATGATTTCCTGTACGGATATGATACGAAGAATAAACAGGCTTCTGACCATCAATCCCGTCATTCGTCCCGTCATTCGTCACAATATGAAGATAATTCATGATCTTTCGCACTTCCGCCCACTGCCCCTGCGCCATGAACGCTTCTCCGATTCTGATTTCTTTCTCTATTTCCGCAAACCCGGATCTAACCGAGCCGGGCTCCGTCTGAAACAGGCCTGCGTCAGAATAACCATCAAGCCCAATATAGTTTTTGCCAATACCAGACAACAACGTAGCAGAGGAAACAGGCATCGATTCACCCTTAATCCAAATTGACGCCAATCCCCGCCCATTGCGTATACGTGAAGAAAGCGCCGAACAATCGTTTCTCCATAAACTTTGTGTTTTCGCTCTTTGAGCAGAATAAATGCCCTTGGCTTTTTCATCCTGGGTCTTCCCCAACAAAGGATCAGCCCCACCATAAAACACCATTTTCCCAAGAATACTAACACCACTGCTATAAAATGCATCTGAGTAAAGATCAAAACCTCTCCTTGAAATAGATATATGATCCACGATGCCAGGCACTGTCCAACCAAACGTGGTGGCTACAATTTCACCGGTTTCATTAGATTGATACACAGTATACGGCGTTTCAAATCCGGTAGTAATATAAAGGATCAGCTTATAACCATCTTCCTTAACTTGATTAATAGCAATCACCGCATTATCATTATAACCATTCAATCTTGTCGGAACTTGCTGCTTGTCCGATGAGAAGTTGTCAAAATACTGCACGACTTGAAGCTTTTTCTCTTCCTTATCACCCACCAACAATGTCGACATCGTACTTACAAGTTTGCCGTGCATCCGGATCTCATCAATCAGGGCATCTTTAACGCGATACGTATAATGAACATCCCCTCGGCTTTGTTCCCATATCTTGCCAATCTTCCGGCCGGCATAATAGGACTTGCCGGAAGGATGCGCTTCATAAACCGTCCCTACTTCATAGCCGTCAGCATTCAAAGTCTTCAGCGCGTAAAACTGCCAGGTCACGCCTTTAAACAGATGCGGAAGATCGATACGGTAAGCATCCACAGCCAGGGGGCCCTTCAGCAGGATATGCCCGCGGACCTCACCATCAAACTGCGTACCATTAGCCTGTGCCGCGACACCCTGGCGCGTGGAAATAACAATAATTTCATTCGGCCTGCCGTGCTCAAATGTGATCACCGCCTTGCCGTCGCGGGAAGCAAGCCTGGCGCTCACAAACTTATGATCCATGGAATATCGCACCGACACCTTGTCATACACCACGCCATCCACAGAAACAGGCCTCTTCATCAAACTGTACCCGATCTGTTTGCCAAAGTTGAATCCCGGCTCGATCGCATAAACAGGATCAGTTGTTCCTAACCGCCCGCGCGTGAATATTATTTCACCCGCAGACGGAAGTCCTGTATTGTTATCGATCTGCAAGGCATCAACAATAAACGCCGTCTTTCCAATATCTTCAATATGATCTTTATCAACAGGCCGCGTCACTATGCCGTTGGCATTAAAGTATCCATGGAGAGCACCAGGAAGGTTCTCACGATAAAAACTAACCTGTTCTCCAGCGATATTATACGTGGAAACCAGATTGTGCGTGCGCACGAGTGTCCGGTCTCCGGCAAGATACGGTACAAAAGAGTAAATATTATTGCCAAGGTATATTTCGGCATCGCGCAAACTACGATTAAAATAAATCCCGCCTACAAACGCCGCCTTGCCTTTTTCCCAGGAGGCAAGCGCCGTCTCATCGCCCATCCGGGGCGCAAGTTTATCCGCATGCGTGACACCCAGGCGCTTAAGAAGATCGTAGTTATTCCCGATCTGTTGCGGCAGCATGAACCCGCTTGTCCAATAGTCAAACTCAACCCTGAAATAACTGTTCAACAGCTTCGCCCCAGCCTCACTATCATTCAAATCCCAATGGATCTTCGGGCCCTTGGCTGTAAGCTTGTCGACCATCGGCGCCGGGCTCCAGTACTGGATCATTCTTCCGCCGTAAGGATACATCTCGCCAATCGACCAAATATACTTGTATATCCTTGGATCCATATTCAGGATCTGTTGCTTGGTCGTGGCCTTAGTCCTGCCGTCTTGAAGGACGACAATAAAATTATCGGTCTTAACTGCCCGGTTTTTCTGCTTCGCGATATCGGCTTCCAGCGCACCCTTTGTCGGTTCAAGGATGATCGGATAATCACTGACAATAGTTTGGCCGTTAATAACAACCCGTGTCTTTGCCGGGATAACCATGGCTCTGCCGACACCTATATCAATGATATAATTACCTCTTCCTATAAGCGCATAGCGCTTGGTCACCGGATTGTAAATAATACCCTGGCGCCGCAGGTCTTCAATCGAACCATCCATGTACATAGGCGGCTTCGCAACACCTGTTTTCAGGTCCGTCAATCTCTCAAAATCTTTCTGAGATATCACCATCGACATTTCACCCGAAAGGATCAGCTTGGCGTATTCAAGGAATTTGGCCGCTTCCTTTCTCATCAAAGTCGGCGATAAGTCAATAACACCACCTGCCGGAGTCATCCACTGTATCGGATATGTCGTGGGATAATCGCCGGATATTGAAAAGATATTTTCCACGGGCTGTAAAGGCTGACTAGCAAACGGTACGGAATTTTGCAACCCGGGTATCTCGTTAGCATCCACCGGTGTATTTTCAAAAAACTTCTCTTTTAATTCCTTTTCACTCTTCTTTTGCGGAACAACACCAAAGGTGACCCCTTCGCTCGGACTAAGATTGACAACAGGCCGCAGTCCACCCAAAGGAAGTCCTGATGCCGTAAGCGCCGGGACAACGCCACCGTGTGAAGTGAAGCTCAGCGACGGCGTCATGCCCCACCGGCTCACAGGCGACGAAACATTCAAACCAAAATTGTTCTTGCGGCCATCCGAAAGATCAAACTGGAATAAACCTGTCATGGACGTTCCATATGTCGCTTGAATATCAATCATTCCATTCAGATCATAAACAAATTTCATTGAACTATCTTGCCCCAGCTTAATATTGCCGCCGACAAATCCATTCACGGCATTATCTTCATGCTTAACACCAAAGAATGCTTTTCCCCATGACGTCACATCAACGTCATACTCTATGCTTTGGAGCTGATCGGATTGTGACGCGGTTAAATTCACCACATCTTCCGGAACAAGCTTTCCGGTCTTATCCAGCAATCTGCTATTGGTCAAAATCTGCCAATATTTGAACACAGCCTGTTGATTCGCCTTCCCGCCGGTCGTTGTGACTTGAACAATAATCTGGTCATGCGGAAGAACCACATTGGTCAATTCCGCCCCGATATTGCCGCCGGAAATCCTCATATCATTCTTGCTTATCCAAGCCTTAAAAGCGCTCCAATTAAGATAAAACACATGCTTATCACCCAACTCATGCCGAAGCGCGCCCTTATACTGAAGTATTTCATTGTGTGTTGTATCAGGATTATATTTACCAGGGATATTATTATCTTCTACATACTTCACTTGCGATGATGCATCAAATCCCACGCGCTGATAAAGACTTGTTCTGTCAACCAATGTAAACGAATTGAGTGTCACTCCCTGCCCTGCAAAATTTGGTGACGTACTGTCCAGTGTCGAAGGCAGAGAATACTGCCTGAATCCCAGTGTCGTAAGCTCACTCAAAGGAACCGTAGAATCACCATAAGTCAGCGTCTGTGACACGAGCTTCCCGTTATTACGTTTAAGTGTTACCGCTGACTTGCCATTCGATGTCGTCACTGGGAAAACAAGCGAGCCATCATTCTCCTGAATAAATATTACCGGGCTTGCGCGCTGGGCAATTTCCGCCTTCACCGCCTTGATCGCCATTGACTTAACAATAGGCACTAAATGGGCATTCTGGATAACCTGCTGGGCTTTTTCAGATTCTTCGGTCAATCTTAAATTATAATTACGCAATAATTCTTCATTCGCCTTTGAAATAGCACGCAACTCCTGATCCATCGTGTTAATCTGACGCTTGACTTCTTGTACTGGCACATACGCATCCAATCCCTGTTGCATCGACCATCCCTGCTGACGCAACGCCGCTGACATACCTTTGGACGCCATGCGGCCAGCAGCAGAAGCACGCTCAAGATCCGCAATCACTTTCTCTTGATCCTCCTTGTTTTTCTTAAACTCCGCCGCTTTTTCCGGCGTAAACATCGAACCATCATCCCACATCTTCCGGAGATCTAACAGGATGGCCTGCTCCTGTTTTGTCAAATCCGCCATAATTTTGTCATACTCTAATGTTTTTTCTCCCGCCTCAAAAGCAGATCCTTTAATGGCAGATAAATTATCAATGGCATCTGCCATAGCCATACCGCTGGTCTTCATAACCGTTTCTTCAGCCTGTTTAATAGCCAAATACTGATTAAACTTAATCTGGCCATCCCGATTTATATAACCTTGAGCATAGGCATCCTGTATAAAATTATACTCATTCTTGTTATTAATAGAAAATTCACCGTTCACATAATCTCTAAACTTTTGCGGATCCAGAAGAAATGCCACCCCTGTCCAGTCAATAACATTCGTGGTTAACGAATTATTTAAAATAGTATTCTGTGTTCTAAACCAGCGAATCTGGGCATCAATATTATTAATCTTCTCCTGAATCACAGCCGCCGCATCTTTGCCTCTGTGCTGTTTATCCAGCAGAACACGATTATAATTTGCCGTATCATTAGCCTGTTTGTCCTTGGCTTGTTGCAACATCTGTTGCAAAATCCCGACCGCGTTGCTGTCACCACCCACGAGGACCAATCTATGGCTCAAATCAAGAATATTACCTTCATCACGTTTTTTACGGCTTGCAACAACACCATTATAATTCGCGGACTCACCATCATCCGTCTCATACGCATATATAGCGTTGGCAATATCCTCTGCGGAATAAAAAAGGTGGATATACTTTATTGCGGCCTCTTGACCAAGCTTCTCTTTATCCGCATTCAACTTAACAATCTGTGCATTATTATACTGAATCATTTCCGCGATAGCCGCCTTGGCCTGCTCATCATCCTTCACCGTTGCCGGCGTAATAAACGCCCGGGCCGCGGAAATATGCTTTGATCCATTCAAATAGTCGCTCATCGTAGTGACGCCCAAAGCATAATCATTCACCAACTTGTTAATACTAATGATCGCGTCATTTGTGAAGAAACTCGGCATAACATAATGCTTTTGCTGCGCCAGCATGTACTGCAGAGCAATCGATGTGTTCAGGTAATTCACTTGATTGATTTCCGCCTGCAGCACCTGAATCTCCGCTTCAAAGTCCAGGCGGCTCCTGGTAGTTTCAGCTTTCTCAAGAGCCGCCTGATATTTCAGCTTAAGCGCGTTCATCTTCTCCTGGCCTGCTTTTATCTGACCTGCCAAATCCATCAGTGTCTGCCGCGCCTGTGCAAATTTATCAAACGGCACACCGTTTAAGCTCATTTGAACAGCATCCTTCACTTGTTGGGCAATAGCATTGGCATCTGTCTGTACGGTCAAAAACCCGATAGGATCTCCGCTATGGGATGTAAATGTGCCATCTTGATTTTCTACAATATACGACACATTCTTATTTTCCCATATCTTCTGCCTTGTCTTGTCACTGCGGCTGTAGACAAGAAAACCAACTTCACCTTCTTTCAAGTACGCCCCGCCTATAACCGCCATGCCTTTTTTGATCGCCGCTTCATGGAGGATCTCTTTTCCCCAAACAGCCGTAAGATTTAGACTAGTCGTTTCATCCAAAGAAACAGGTTGATACGCTCCCTCCTCGGCGTGACTCAGCGGGTATGTTCCATGCGGTGTAATTAATTGTACCTTAGGAGCCGTTACCTGCGCCTTTGAAAGATCCAAAGCAATCTCCATCGTATCCTCTGTCTGGCTTCCTGAAAGGACAACACCCTCCGGCAACGGCGCGTACGCATCACCAAAAGCCAAAATAATCGGTGCCGGAACTTTATAGCCATGCGGATCACCAGGAACGTACTGCTTTTTAACTTTAAACGTGGTCAGATCCTTCGGTGTCCCCACCCGCAAACCTGTCAATGTATAAACCTTATCACTCCGCCCCAATGTAGGTTGCTCCATCACTTTAAAAATCCCAACCACAACCTTCGTCGTTTCCCAGTCAAAATCCATATTAGAAATCAATGACTTCATCGTTTCCATACTGCTTGGAACAAAAATCGCATATGCCGGTCGCTGCGGCACAGGCTTGCCATCTTTCATGTGTACAGGCCACATCACCTGTTCACCCGAAAGCGTCAAGATCGGCCTGGCTGGATCTACCCTAGCAGTCACCCAGACAATTTCGCCGTTACGGAGTTCTGGCACATCTTGCGGTATCAATGAGATATTGGAGGCACCTTCAGAATAAAAATCTTTAACGGGTGTTTTATCAATCGGATTGATCGCCGCACCCTTGATTGGGTTGCCATCAACTGTGCTGGATAGCAACTTATCAGCCATAGCCGCTTGTTCTTCCCGCTGGATACGGCTCAGCTTAATATATAAAGTCCCCTGAGCCTGAAACATCCCGCTCTGTTTAAGCGCCGCTTCCCCAACACCATTATCCATCGATTGATATTTACCATCTGTGGTGTTTCCTTTAAAACGGAATACCTTCATGACCTGTGTAAGACCCTCCCGACCATTCGTGTCCTGCAACTTCTTCACATCTATTTTATAATTGATCTGGAGCTGGTCACCGTTTATAAGCACCCCATCCTTTTCCAGCATGATGCCCTCTGCCGGCCGGAATTTTCCATAAAAAATATTTTTATCCGGTGACCGCTCAATATCGTCATTAAGCAATTTTTCCGCGGCACCGATCACCACCCCATACTGATCAGGATTTAAGAAGAATGGCGCCTTTTTCTGCTTGATCCCAACCAATTGGAAAAGACGATTGAATAATGCATTTGGAAGTTGTGTAATGGTTACATTTGTCGGCACAATCTCTCTCTTGCTGCCTGTATCACGAACAACACACCGAACAAGATAAGAATAAACATTATCCGTAGGAACAACAACATAACTTTCACCCGTTTCAGGCCATATAACATCTTGAGCGAGCCCAACGGCTTGATTAACAGCTCCCACAACCCCCCAATAGTGATCAAAAGTACTCTGCGTAACCTTTTCCTTTGTCACATAAGATATGAGATTGGTTGCAGCGTTTCCAGCAGGAACATCAAGCCCAACATTCAAATAACCACCTAAGATAGAACGATCGCCAGGCCCTGGTTGACGATCAGGAGACACGTTAATATGAAAAGGTAACGAACTGTTTTGCCCTTTATTTTGCTGGTTATTCTTATTCGATATTTTATTCTGATACGCAGGCGTCGTACTCTTCTGCTGCTCTGCCACTTGATTGATGATAACACCAATAAAAGCCTGCCGTGCATCCTTCTCCGCAGAAGGATTCTCCTGAACTTTCCCCTCTTTAATATCCGCCGCAGCTTCCGTGCTTCTTTTCTGACGATACCCTTCTTTCAACGCCTTTGCTGGATCCTTCCCTGGATCCTTCCCTCCAAACCAGTTCTTCACCGCCGTGATAACCGTTTCCGGTAATCCTGTGGTTTTGTTCCAACAAATATTTTCTATTCTCACTGGTTTGCCATTCTGACGGATCTCAACAACATACCCTTCCCCAACACCGGCAGAGGCAATTATCTGCCCCGCGGCAACCTCCGCCTTGGGCAGTTTAATATCTGTCAAATTCCTGTAAGTAACCGTCACATCGCCATGGCTGATCACAACCACGCCGTTGCCAAGATTTTTTGCTGTACCATCTAGCTGCGCCCGCACATGGCTTGCCGCAGGTATCAGGGTAACCGCTTTGATTTTTCCTCGTTCTATCGTCACACTATGAATGTTAATCACACCTGTTGCAGGCGTCCGCTCAGCTAATTCCGCCACCGGATCAACCTTATTAGGACCTAACAAATACATGGTCAAAACTTCTTCCGCTTTCTTCGCCTTTTCAAACTTATATTTCTTAGCCAACTCATCCTGCACCTTCAATTGATTATTAATTACCTGCTGATCAGGCAGAACAATATTGTCATTAATATTAGAAACAGGCACATTCGTAAGGTTCCGGGCATTGTAAACTTTTTCTTCCGCATCATTTTTACATGCCGCCAACGATAACAATCCAACAAGCGACAGCAACTGGAATCCATAAGACATCCAACTGCTTCTCTTGCCCTTCACCAGCGCGGTCAAAAGCAACCCGAACATGATGAAAGCACTAACACCATTCCCGGCCATACTGGCCAGGGCGAAAGGTTGTGCGGTGGCCGGATTAAGAGCAGGAACTGTAGGATGTCCTGTTAATCCAGCCACCACGCCCGCGCCAGACACGTCTGCCGCAGGGGATTGGGTGACGAACCCTAAATTGTGTGTGGGAGCCAGGCCAAGAACAGAAGCGGAAGGATGCTCTGTTGACCCGACTCCCACGCCCACGACAGACATGTCTGCCGCAGGATTTTGGGTGACGAACCCGAAATCTGTTTCTTCAATAGATTGATTGATTGTGTCGAAACCGAGGGATGCGAATAATGAAGTATTTACTACGTCTATACCAGATACAGTTTTACCGGCCTGCCGGGTTTCCCCTTCAGCCGTTAAATCATTCCTTACCGTGTGACTTACATGATGATTATTGGCAAAATGATACCTTGACTTGTCAGCGTCATTCCTGCGCTCAACAGCCAAGCGTGATCCATCCTGCTCCTTACGAACATCAAACCCAAATACATACGCCGGATTAACATATTGACGGGCATTCGCAAATGCCGTCCTGTTCATCCCGCGAATATTGCCATTCCAATTAAAGACACCTGTATCAACATGAAGATGCGCACCTGTAGATCTTCCTGTGTTTCCAGAGAGAGCTACAAGTTGGGAACCATTTACCGTTTCTCCAGTACGAACCATGATCTTACTTAAATGTCCGTACGTAACAAACGCATACTGATTTGCCGTATTCATCTTGATTGCGATGACTACAGCATTACCGTATGTTCCCCAATCTCCTGCATATACAACTATGCCATCTTTAGGCGCATATACTTCAGTCCCAGTCGCTACAGCGATAACAACACCTTGATGCCTATACGCATTTCCATTTTCATCATTTCGCCATTCACCAAACACTGACGAAACTCTGGCATTCGTATCTGCAACAGGGAACATCAGAGAATTATTCGTTCCTGGTTTATACACTCCTTCAGTAGAAGCATATGCACCAGTTACTTTATTCCCTGACACACTGTACTCAGGAACTTCTATTCTGGTTGTAGTTAAATCATTGACACCAAACACACTACTTGATGTCTTAATTCTTCTACCGCTTGTGACAGTTACAGTCCTATTACCTGCAATGTCAGCAAACCCAGTCGCTATATACGTTTCATCGATATTCTCCTTACCATAGTTCTGCGTAAGGCCAGAGCGATTGTTCAATTCTACAGTAGATGCTACCTTGCTACCAACTTCATTAGGTGTTCTTACAGCCAGACTATACCCAGTAACTTCAGGTTTAGCCGTAACAAATCCTTCGACACCTATCACACTTCCTAGTGTCTCAGATTC
>JBAXBM010000033.1:0-13757 GCA_037141995.1 Candidatus Omnitrophota bacterium | reverse complement strand
ACCGTATCAGGGCTGACAACATATCCCCCGACAACACCCACCGCGCCCGCCGCAAGGATAACACAGCCGCCGGCGGAAAATGCCAGGACAAGAACAGCCAGAAAAGAAAAAATACCGTGTCGCACTGTTTTATTTCTCATAGTTTTATTACCGGAAACAATTTTAACATAGCCGCGCGGAATGCGAAGCAAAAATCATATTTTCTATTTCCTGAAAAGGCCGCGCACCTGACTGAGACGGTCCACCATCATTCCCGGCCCGACAGCCTCAAGCTCATCACGGGTACATGACCCCGTAGGAACACCTACAGAAAAAAACCCCGCCGCCCTGGCACAGGCCACATCCACCGTCATATCGCCGACATACAAAGCGCTCGACGCCGGGATCCCGCTCTGCCGGAGAATTTCCTGCAGCATATCAGGATACGGCTTGGGGCGCGCCACCATATCACCGCAAAGGACATGATCGAAATATTTCACAACACCCAGCGCCTCTAAAATAATCTGGCAAAACTGAAGCGGCCGATTGGTGGCAACAGCCAGCACACAGCCTTGCGCCTTAAGAAACGGCAGCAAGGACTTCGCCCCCGGCAAAAGGCGGATATTCCGGCGCAGACGGGCATCATGATGTTCCCGAAAAATAGCTAATGCCCGGGGGACATCTTCCTCTAAAACAAAACAGCGCACAAGATTTTCAACCCCCAGCCCGACAGACCGTTTAACCACAGACAATGACTGCGGCGAAAGGCGCATTGCACGCATCATATGATTGATGCTGTCTGTAATGGCAGGGAATGCATCAACGAGGGTGCCGTCAAGGTCAAAGGCACAAAGGCGGATATCAGGCGGCCGAAGGGCCATCAGGAGACTCGCGATTACAGATTTCATCACCATTGATCACGCCGCCGGACACAATGATCTTCACGGCTTCTTCAATGGTAAGCGGGAGCGGCACAATATCCTCATCCGGCACCATGACCACAAAACCAACCAGCGGATTGGGGACATGCGGGATCATCACATTGCTCATTTTCCGCCCGATTTTAACGGCGATGCGGTCTGTTGTTTTATTGGTAAGGAACGCAATCATATACATCCCCTTGCAAGGCCACTCAACCATCACAACCTGCTGGATATTGCGGGAATGTTCCGTAAACATGAAGCTCGCGATTTCCTTAAAGGCAGGATAAATACTGCCCAGAAGAGGGATGCGTAAAACAATCCGTTCTGCAGCGCGGTGAATCATCTTGCCAAAATAATTGGCAATAAAAAAACCGCACAAAAGGATAACCGCCACAAGGATGATGATGCCCATACCCCAAAAATAAAAATCATAATTCTCAATAAAGAACGGTTTAAGATACTTCCCGAGCAGCCCTTCAGCGAAGTTCATGACCCATACAAAAACATATAACGCCAGCGCCAAAGGCACAAAAACAGCCAACCCTGATATAAAATATTTTTTCAACAGCTTCACCACCATATCAATACCCCATCCTATGCGCCAACCAATAAGCTCCCGCCGCAATAACCGCTGAACAAGGAATGGTAATCATCCAAGCCCAGACAATCCGGCCCGCCACACCCCATTTAACAGCACTTAAACGGCGCAAGGAACCAACGCCCACAATGGAGCCCGTGATCGTATGCGTCGTGCTCACGGGAATCCCCATGGCTGATGCCATAAAAAGAGTGCATGCCGCCGCGGTTTCCGCGCAAAAACCGTCAACAGGCCGCAGCTTCGCAATCTTCTGCCCCATGGTCTTGACAATGCGCCAGCCGCCGAACATGGTCCCGGCCGAAATGGCCGCGTAACACAGCAAGATAACCCAGGGCGGCACATAGAAATTTTTACCCAGCAACCCCGCGCTAAAAAGAAGGCTCGCGATAATGCCCATTGTTTTTTGCGCATCATTGCCCCCGTGCCCCATGCTGTACAATGCCGCTGACACCAGCTGTCCTTTACGGAAAAACTGATCCACCAGCAAAGGCGATGCCCCGCGCGCGATAAAATAAACAATATGCCCCAGGCCAAGCCCCAGCAAAAGACCCACCAATGGAGAAACAATAATGAACGTCAATGTCTTGACAATCCCCGCCATAACAAGCGCCGCAGGCCCAGTCTTGACGAGCGCGGCACCGATCATGCCGCCGATGAGCGCATGGGACGAACTGGTGGGCAGGCCGAAATACCAGGTGATAAGATTCCAGCCGCAAGCGCCTATTAAAGCGCCGAAAACAATCGCATTATCAACCACCGTAATATTAACAATACCCTTCCCTATGGTATTCGCCACGTGCAAACCAAAAAAGAAAAACGCGATCATATTAAAAAAGGCCGCGAACATAACCGCGTTGCGCGGCGACAGGACGCGCGTGGATACCACTGTCGCGATTGAATTGGCGGAATCATGAAACCCGTTAAGGAAATCAAACGTCAGGGCCAGAACAATCAAAAAAATGATCTCAAGCGGCATAGGTCGTCACGCCTGTTTGAACATAATGGATTCAACCACATGCGCGGCATCCGCGCAGATATCAAGGACTGTCTCGGCATCCTCGTAAATCTCTTTCCACTTGATCACAATAATCGGATCCTTCTCATTCTCGAAAAGGCCCGCCAGCGCCGTGTCGCGCATGGAGTCGGAAATATTTTCCAAACGGCTGATCTCAACACATGCCGCCATGACAACCTCATAATTCTTCATATTACGGACACCTTTGACCGCGCTGTCAACGGCCCGGGCCGCCGCCTCGATAACGACCGAAAATTCAACAAGATTCTTTTTAACATCAACAATTTTATACACGGTCAGGCGGTTGGAAATCGTGTTCAGCATATCGATAATATCGTCGAGCGCCTTGGTCAGCGAATGGATATCTTCACGGTCAAACGGCGTAATAAACGCCTTGTTCAAATGAGAAATCACCGCATGCGACGCCTCATCCGCCTGGGCCTCAAGCGTCACGATTTTTGCGAGAGCCGCGGTATCCAGCGTACCGCCCGCAACCGCCACCTTAAACGCCTCGGCCGCCTGGACAATATAATAAGATTGTTTCTCAAAAAGTTTGAAATAATCAACTTCTTCGGGAAAGAAATTAAACTTCATATCCGCTCCTTTTAGGAAAATACACTACACAGCATTTTAACAACAGGCAACTAATATACCCAAAAACAGGAACTCTGTCCAAAGCAATCTTGCCCCGTGCTTCCTGACACCCATGCAGGTTAATCCGGTGCCCGGAGCAAGGCAAGGACCATGAACCCGCCCACCGCCAGCACCGGCCCCGAAACCCCGCGGAACATCATCACAAGGAACAGCCAATCACGCAGTGTCAGCGTGATCCCCGCGATAATCAATCCGAACCCCAGTGTGAATAATAAAACTTTTTTAACCATACGCCCTCCTGTTCTCCTTAAGCCGCCGTCCTGGCCGCGCGTAAAACATCCAACTCATTCGGCTCTGCTTTCCAGCGCCGGTGCATCCACGACCACAGGGGCGGATACTGGCGGACAAACACTTCCAGACGGCGGGTCATCTCTTGAGTTGCCAGCGCCACCGCCTCCTGCTCAGGCAAGGTCCTATCCATCATAACAGGCTCCACCCCAATAACCCAGCGGCGCCCTCCTAATATTGTTTCAGGGCGTGCCATGGCCATTAAAAGAGGCGCCCCTGTTTTCCAGGCATAAATCGCCGGGCCTGCGGCAGTCGCGGCCTTGCGCCCGAAGAAATCAACGAATATCCGTCCCGCGCCGCCATAATTCTGATCAACCGGCATGACCAGGAGTTCATTGTTTTTTAACGCCTGAAAACAGGCCGTCACACACCCGCGCAAGGGCGTGCTGTAAATCGGCTGGGGCGCCAATCTTTTCGGGTGCGCCAGCAGCTCATCACGCCACACCCGGCTTTTAGGCGCGCGCATAACAACCCTCAGCTGAAATTCTTCATAAAACAACCGCACCAGCATGGCGGCAAACGGACCCAAATGAGCAATGCAAAGAACCGCGCCGCTACCGGCCTTATGCGCCGCCTTCAAATGTTCAATACCTTCCACTGTAAAAACATTCAACGACCGTCCGGGCCGTGCAATAAAATAAGCAAGATCTGTCAGGCCCAAAAAAAGATTAAAAAACGAAGCCCGCGCAATGCGCTTTTTTTCCCGCGCGGACAAAGCCTCTCCATACGCGATCCCAAGGCTCTCCACGGCCTGACGGCGTAATTTTTTCGAAACAACATACATGATCCAGGCGCACGGCAGCGTCACGGCGCGGAAAATAAAATACGGCATAAATGCCAGCAGAAAAAACATGCCATTCATGAGAATATGGGTAATAAACCGTAACACCGCTCAAACCTCCGCAATATCCCTGGCTTGTCGAACAAGAAATCCTGGCTTATTCAGCAACGCCAGCACCATGACGCCCAGCCCACATAACCCGGCAAAAACATCCCCGAATCTGGTATAAAACGTCCTCCCGCGCCCGCCCACCCGTACATCAACCACAGAAACTCCCTCTACCATCACCGACTGCCCGGATATGTCTGCCACACAACTGTCAGCAGCACCTTCCGGAGAAACCCTGCACGTCATACCCGTATTGGTCGCGCGCACCAGCGGGACATGATTTTCAACCGCCCTGAAAACAGCATTGTCCAGATGCATGCGCGGCTGACGTGAATCCCTAAACCACGCATCATTGGTCAGATTGACCAGCAATGCCGCGCCGCCGCTTACGGCTCCACGGGCTATTTCAGGCAATGTATCTTCAAAACAAATCATCGCGGCAAAAGAAACCGGTTTTTGTGCCGTATCTATCAACAGGGGCATCACGCCCTGTTTGTCCCCCGGCGTAAAATCATCGATCGGCACAAAACGCGCAAGCCAGGGCAATTCTCTGCGAAAAGGGATGTACTCACCCAAAAGAACAAGATGCTGCTTGTTGTATGTCCCTGCCACGGCACCCTCCTCGTTAATCAGGATCGCCGAATTAAAATAATTCTCCTTCTCGCGCGTTACAGCCCCCAGCAACAATTTCACATGATTCTCACGTGCGAAACCGCTAACCTTCTCAAAAAGCTCGGGATATTCCCAGATAAACTGCGGAAACGCTGTCTCGGGCCAGACAATCATCTGCGGTTTATCCTTCATCGCTTCCCGGCTCAACGCCAGATGTTTTTCAACCACATACGGCTTTAAAAAATAATCCCTGTAATCAACCAATGAAATGTTCGGCTGAATAAGGGCCACGCGAAACGGCATCCCAGCCGACACCGGCGCGTGATACCCTCCGGCAAGAACAAGAAATCCCGCGGCGACCGCTGCTGTCACCCCCCCCAATACACAGGACACCTTACTTCGCCGCAATACAGCCGCAACCCATTGGGATACAATAACATTTATCCCAAAAACAACATACGAAACCCCATAAATCCCGGTAAAAGCCGCGATCCGAATCAATGGGATATTGGAACTTTGCGTATGCGCCAAAGACACCCAGCCGAAACCAGTGAACGCATGCGCCCGCACATACTCCAGCAGGACCCACAACGCCGGCAGAAAAAACATGCGCCGGACCAACGGCCAGGAAGAAATTCTTGACACAGCCGCAAAAAATACACCCCAATAAAGTGCCAAATACGCAGATAGCAGAACAAGGCCGACAGCTGTAACATGCACGATCCAGAAAAGCGTCACAGCAAAAAAAACAAACCCCGCAAAATACCCGCGCCAAAAAGAAGCCCCTGCCCCGCTTTCTTCAGCAACAAGGATCAGCGGGACAAGGGCGATAAATGCAAAGCATGAAAAATTTCCCGACGGGAAACAACAGGAAAGAATCATCGCCGCTAAAAGCGACAGGATGATCCGTATTATTTCCCGCAGCATTTTTTATACTTTTTACCACTACCGCAAGGGCAATCATCATTACGGCCGATCTTTCTTTGATTC
This sequence comes from Candidatus Omnitrophota bacterium, assembly GCA_037141995.1. GTDB lineage: Bacteria > Omnitrophota > Gorgyraeia > Zapsychrales > Fredricksoniimonadaceae > Fredricksoniimonas. The sequence goes on along the minus strand of JBAXBM010000033.1, from coordinate 7,809 downwards.
ACCGGAGGCAGATGCGCTTCAGGCGGCCGGTATCCCGGCACCGCGCCTGAATCCGGGACCTGATCCCCCGGCGGCGGCGCCTGCAATGCCTCTGTCATGCCTGAAAAATCATTGTGTACCAACTGCTGATTCGGCCCGAAAACACTGCGCACATGCGGCTCATGGTCAACCAGCTGCAGTTTAAAAATAAGCTCGGCAACATCCACGTGAATACTGTCAAACATCGCGCGGAACATGTGATACCCTTCCCGCTTGAACTCAACCAGGGGATCCCGCTGGCCGAGCGCGCGCAAGCCCACGCCTTCTTTCAGATGATCCATCGCGAACAGATGCTCTTTCCATTTGGAATCAATCGTATGCAAAAGGAACATGCGCTCCAGATGCCGGACCTGACTGATCCCCATCCGCTGTTCCTTAACAGCATACAGCCGGGCCAATTCCGGACACACCGCCGCTATCACCTCATCCACAGGCGATGCGCCAAGCATCTCGCGCTGCGGCCCGATATCAAGGCCGAAACGGCTCTGAAGATACTGGACCAACCCGTCAACATCGCGCTCCTTGCCGCCTTCAGGCGCCAGATGGCGGCGGATAACCTCTTCGGCCGTTGTCTGCAGCGCTTCCATGATAAGCTCGCGGGTATCATCCCCGTCAATGATCGCGCGGCGCATGTTATAAATAACCTCGCGCTGACGGTTCATCGTTGTATCATACTCCAGCAACTGTTTGCGGATTTCAAAGTTGTAATTCTCGACGCGTTTCTGCGCCACTTCTATCGCCCCGCTCACAACAGGGTGTTCAATCATTTCCCCTTCGGCAAGGCCGAAACGATCCATGATAAGCTTCATGCGGTCTCCCGCGAAAAGCCGCATCAGGTCATCTTCGAAAGACATATAAAAACGTGACGAACCCGGATCACCCTGACGGCCTGAACGGCCGCGCAGCTGGTTATCGATGCGCCGTGATTCATGGCGTTCCGTACCGATAATATGCAACCCGCCCTGGGCAACAACCTTGTCATGCTCCACCTTGACCTGGTCGCGGAATTGACGGATAAACTGATCCACCAGCTGTTCCTGCGGCAGGACTTCGGTGCGGTCCTTGGCAGCCGCCGCCAACTTTTCAGCCGCCAGCGCGCGCGCCATGAATTCAGCATTGCCCCCGAGCATGATATCCGTACCGCGCCCGGCCATATTGGTGGCAATGGTGATCGACTGGTAACGTCCGGCCTGCGCCACAATTGAGGCCTCAACACCGTGAAATTTGGCATTCAGGACCTGGTGCTTGATGCCGCGCGCCTTGAGAAGCCGCGACAGGAATTCCGAACGCTCAATGGAAACCGTACCGACCAGGACCGGCTGCCCTTTGGCATAACAGGCCTCAATCTCCGCGACCACGGCCTCATACTTTTCTTTGACCGTGCGGAAAATACAATCCGGATGGTTAATGCGGCTCAACGGCTTGTTCGTCGGGATAACAATAACTTCAAGGTTATAAATCTGCTTGAACTCATTGGCCTCGGTGTACGCCGTCCCGGTCATGCCCGAAAGCTTTTTGTACATACGGAAATAGTTCTGAAACGTGATCGTGGCAAGCGTCTGATTCTCGCGCTCAATCCTGATCCCTTCCTTGGCCTCGACAGCCTGATGCAACCCGTCAGACCATCTCCGGCCCGACATCATGCGCCCGGTAAACTCGTCCACAATAACAACTTTGCCTTCCTTAACCACATAATCCGTATCCAGCTGAAAGAATTCCTTGGCACGCAGGGACTGCAGGATATGATGGCGATACTCGACCGTCTCCATATCATGGAGATTGGCCACGCCGAACATCTGCGCGCCCTTTTCTTCCCCCGCTTCAGTCAGGGAAATCGACTTGGCTTTCTCGTCCGCCACATAATCATACCCCTTGCCAAGGTCCTCCCCGCGGTGCTTGGCGTCAATTTCCTCCGCCTCGGTCACGCGGCGCCCTTTGAGCTGCAATGAAATGGTATGCGCGGTATAATATTTATCCGTAGACTCTTCCGCCGGCCCGGAAATAATCAGCGGCGTGCGCGCCTCGTCAACCAGGATGCTGTCAACTTCGTCAACAATGGAAAAATGATGCCCGCGCTGAACCATCTCTTCCTTGAACATGACCATGTTGTCGCGCAAATAATCAAAACCGAACTCGTTGTTGGTGCCGTAAGTGATATCGCAGGCATAGGCCTCTTTCCGCTGCGCCGGCTCCATGTCGTGCTGAATACACCCGACGGTCATCCCGAGAAACATATACAGCGGCGACATCCAGTCCCTGTCTCGCCGGGCCAAGTAATCATTGACAGTCACCACATGCACGCCGTCGCCGGTCAAAGCATTCAGATAAGCCGGAAGGGTTGCCACCAGGGTCTTTCCTTCACCGGTGGTCATCTCCGCGATATTCCCGTAATGAAGCACCATACCGCCGATCATCTGCACATCATAATGCCGCATCCCCAACAACCGCCGCCCCGCCTCACGCACCACCGCGAAAGCTGCCGGAAGAATATCATTCAGGGCAAACTGCATGGACTTGAAAAGATCTTTTTCGGCCTGCTTGACCGCGTCCCTTGTCTTCTGGCGTTCGTCAATGTTGGCCGCGTGCCGCTGGGCATCCACGGCGCCGGCAAGCGCCGCCTTTTCAGCCGTGATCATCCCCTGGATGCGCGACCGGAACTGAATCGTCATCGCCTGCAGCTCCGCGTTCGAAAGCTTTTCCATGGTCGGCTCAAGGGCATTGATCCGGGCCACAATCGGCGCCAGGCGCTTGACCTCATTAACCGAGGGCAAGGGAGAATCCTGGTGAATATGCGCATTAACGGCAGGCTTCAGCCTCAGGATAGACGCCCTGGCGGCATTAATAACAGGCTTGCGGATGATCATATCAAGCATAACAGTATCCTTTTTTCAGTTATTGGCCCTCGGGCCTCATTTTCAAAAACGCCTCGATGAACATATCAATGTCGCCGTCCATAACCTTCTGGATATTGCTGGTCTCGGCGTCCGTGCGATGATCTTTGACCATCTGGTACGGCTGCATAACATAAGAACGGATCTGGCTGCCCCACTCAATCTTCTGCTTCTGCCCCGACTCGGCGGCAAGCTTATTGTCCATTTCCTGCTGTTTAAGCTCAAAAAGTTTGGCCTTAAGGACCCGCATGCAACGCGCCTTATTCTGCAGCTGGGACCGCTCGACCTGGCTCTGCGTCACAAACCCCGTCGGCATATGCGTGATGCGCACAGCTGAATCAGCCGTATTGACACTCTGCCCGCCGGGCCCCGACGAACGGAATACGTCGACCTTAAGGTCATCCGGATTGATCTCGACCTCGACATCATCCTCGATTTCAGGAATAACATCAAACGAGGCAAACGACGTATGCCGGCGCTTGTTGGAATCAAACGGAGAAATGCGCACCAGGCGGTGCACCCCTTTTTCCGTTTTCAGATAACCGTACGCTTTCGGGCCCTCCACACGGAACGACACATTCTTGATCCCCGCTTCTTCACCGTGCAGGATATCAAAAACTTCAACCTTATACCCCTTGTCCTCCGCCCAGCGTGTGTACAAACGGAAAAGCATGCCCGTCCAGTCGCACGACTCCGTACCGCCCGCGCCGGAATTCAGGCTGACAATGGCATTGCATTGATCATAGGGGCCGGATAAAAGCGTCTGGATCTCAAGCTTCGCCACCACCGGAACAAGCGCCGCGATGTCCGCTTCGATCTGGCTTTCCATCGCCTCATCGCCCTCGGAAAGCTCCAGCAGTTCACGGGCATCCGCAATCAACCGCTCGGCATCCCGCAACGGATCAACCGCACCCTTCCAACCCTTCAATTCCTTGATCAGCCGATTGGCTGTATCCTGATTACTCCAGAAATCGGAAGCCGACATCCGGTCTTCAGCTTCGCGAATGCGTTGCAAAAGAACAGGCAGGTCAAAGAAACCCCCTGAGGTCGGAAATCTTCTGGTCGAGCTCCTTGATCTTGCGCGACAATAATTCGTTCATGTTTTCTCCAAGAGAAAAGGAACGGTCACAGACCGTTCCTTACACATTAAACCTGAAATAGACAACATCGCCTTCCTGCATCAGATAATCCTTACCCTCCAGCGTCACCTTGCGGGCTTCCTGCACGGCTTTATACGACCCGAGTTCAATAATATCTTTGTATCGATAAATTTCCGCTCGAATGAAACCTCGCTCGATATCCGAATGGATCTTGCCGGCCGCCTTGACCGCCCGCGTTCCCTGCGGCACGAGCCACGCCCGGGTTTCCTGATGCCCGGCCGTAAAAAAACAGGCCAATCCCAAAAGATCCCGCCCCGCTTGCGCCAAACGCGCAAGACCCGGGGTACCAATGCCCGCCGCATCATAATATTCCTTGCGTTCTTCCGGCGACAGCTGAACCACTTCCGCCTCAAATTTAGTGCACAACGGAACAATTGCCGCGCCCTCTTTGGCCGCCCGCGCGCGCAAAGGCGCCATGAGCGCCTCATCGGGATCTCCCTCGGCCGTATTGGCCACATACATCACAGGCTTGCCCGTGATGAACTGAAATTCCTGCGCCAGATCTTTGTCCACCTTCTGCATACGCACCGGGATCCCCTGGTCGAGCCCTTTTAAGACCGCCTCAAGCAATTCACATTTTTCTTTGGCTTCCTTATCCCCGCACTTGGCCGGGCGCAACCATTTATCGTACGCCTTTTGAGCCTGTTGCAAATCCGACAGAATAAGCTCGGTCTCAATGATATCCGCCGCCTCAGCCGGATCCAATGAGTTCATGACATTAACAACATTATCATCCCGAAAACAACGCACCACATGCGCAATGGCGTCGACGGAACGGATGTTCCCCAAAAACTGATTGCCAAGCCCCTCACCCTTGCTGGCCCCCTTAACAAGCCCCGCGATATCCACAAAACGAATCGACGCCGGCGTGATCTTCGTCGACCCGCCGAATTCATCCGACAAGCGCTTCAACCGGTCATCCGGGATCGGCACAACACCGACATTCGGTTCAATGGTCGTAAACGGAAAGTTCGACGCCGCCGCTGCCGCGCCGGTCAATGCATTAAACAACGTGGACTTACCCACATTGGGCAGCCCCACAATCCCGATCTCCATGAAACTCCTTTAGTATATAAGTATCTATAAAATTTGGTATATATTACTTGTTAGAAGGGAATCTGTCGATGTTTTTTATCGGATGATCAAACGGCTGGTACGGACGTCTTCAATGTTCTTAACCCCATAAAAAGCCGCATATCCGTCATGGGCTGGATATTGATGATCACAGGCGTGAAGCCGGTGGCGCGGCGCAAGGCCTCAAGCCGTGCCGGATCCAGATGAAACTTGATCGCATCGCCCTTGTTTTGAACTTGCATGCTATTATCCGCGGATGTCAGGTCGATACCGCCGGCATTATCTGACCCAATAGCAGACATCGAAGGATCTTTGTATTGCCTAATAAATCTTCTAGTATCATTACGTAAAATTACTTTCGGGTTCAACTTTAAAGCCTTTTTAAGTGCCACAACTGCTTCGTTATATCGATGAAGATCATACAAAACTTCTCCCAAACCACGGAAAGCAAAAGCCTTTTTTGGATCCAATTCTATCGCTTTCTTATAATTTACAAGAGCTTCCCCATACCTACCAAATTTATGGAAACTATCTCCTAATCTATTATACGCAGGAACAAGTTTCGGATTTAACTTTATAGCCATTTGATATGCTGCAATAGCCTCTTCATTTCTTCCTAAATCACATAACTCATTGCCTGCATTATAATGCAGAATAGCATTCTCAGGATTCAACATTATAGCTTTCTTATGCACTTCAAGCGCTTCTTCATGCCGACCAAGCGCACCTAAACTATTTCCCAAATTATTATAGGCACTCACAAATTTTGGATTTAACTTTGTAGACATTTGATACGCTGCAATAGCCTCCTCATTTCTTCCTAAATTATTGAAATAATTACCTAAATTATAATATACATTATCATACTTAGGATTCAACATTATAGCTTTCTTATACACCTCGAGCGACTCTTCTGTCCGCCCCATCTCATTCAGTAGAGTACCTAAATTATTATAAAAAGCAGCTCCAACACCATAACGCCAAGGAGTAATTGTTAAATAATCATAACCTTGCTGTCCATCAGCATCTATCACGACACCGCCAGATGGAATTTTAGGAATCTCTGCTTTGAAAAACTTACCGAAAAACCCTTCTGCTGTATCTATGAAAAAATATTGACCATCTGATAATTGCGCCAATAAGAATATGTGATCAGGGGCCGTGACACTCCAAACTTTATCAACACCCAACTCTTCCAAATACGCAACAGTCAAGACAGTCTTACCAATACAATTAAACTCTCTTACTGATCTAATAATACTGGGTGAAGCTTTAAAGAGAGACGCCCACGCATCCTCCCCCGCTAGATACCCGACATCAAGTTCTTCTATTGGCCGTTTAATAAACTCAATCGCGGCGATTTCAGCACGCGTAGCTTCAGGGGAAGCATCTCCAAACCTCGCCTTTGCATTTTGTATATCTTCTCTCTTCCGCGCCACCTCTGCCTTAAACACATCTGTTGATAGAACCCCTGGCATTCTAATATCATTCTTCAACCCCGCAATTCCACGCCCATATGTTACAATTTCCAGCTTTATTTTCATCCCTTGCACAGATAACGCAATAACACGCGCCATCATCTTTTTCATATCTATCAGCTCTTCTGCCTTTAACCCCACCCGAGATAAGATCTCTTTTTCCAAAGAAGAATCTATTGCCTCTTGCGCTATAGCAGAGATTTGAGGCGCAACAACCTCCTCCATTGTTTCCCGATCAAGAAAAAGCCCCAATGCATACCATATCCTGATCATTTCCTCTCTTTCTGGAGTCATTTCCTGATCTTGCTTTGCCAAATACCTAGCTATATTCCTAAATTCTTCTGCAATTTCTGAAACCATATTGCCCTTTGGACTTGACGGCAAGGCTCGAATACTTCTTATCAAACTCAATGTTTCTATAATTTTGATATCCTTTGGTAAAGTATAATGATAGGTTGAATATGTCCCTGCATTCTTGACTACTTTCGGTGAAAACTTTCCTGACCAATGCTCACGTGGAACAAAATGCACGGTAATATCACCCGTCAAAGTTAACCAGGCCACCAAACTCTTTCTATCATTAATAAATTTCGCCGGTTTTCCTGTCCCAGCAAGAAGCCGACGTTCTTTCACCGTTGAATACAATGGTTCTTGTAATACTGAATTAACTATTCCTTTGTATGCTTCACTTTGACCAAATAATGGTGTGTTTACTGCCAGCATGGCCAAAACCAATGCCATCGTCGAAAAGAAATATCTTATTCTTTTTATCGGAGCAGCCTGCCTGACCAGATCAATGCTTTTTAGTACCAATCGACTACGATAAGAAGTCTGTGATAAATCAATATCTTCTTTCTCAAAGTCTCGACCAGATTGCCTCGTCGCCACATCAACTGTCACCCTTAACTTCCCCCCAACATCCTCAGAAAAATCACTCGGCACGGGGATAATATTCATCATGGACATATCCCCGATGACCCCGCCGGAGAAATACTTTCTGGGGATCATTTCTTGTGTTGCAGTGTCCTGTTCTTCCTTGATGTAATTATAAACACCCGTCTTGAACGCTTCCAGATAGCGGTTGTAGATCTTGGAAGCTTCCTGCGGATCAGGGATATTAACGCCGGCAACTTTATTCTGATCGGCGTAAACATCGAACAAGATGCT
>JBAXBM010000032.1:0-13900 GCA_037141995.1 Candidatus Omnitrophota bacterium | reverse complement strand
ACTGTGGATGAACGCCATGGCTGACTGCCTTAAAATACCGGTCGAGATTATCCAAGACCGCGATCAGCTCTGCCGGATGTTTCTTTTCGTAATGCTTATGCGCCCGCTCATAAGCATCCGTTACTTCAATGCGCCAGTCGGTCATAATTATTCCTATCTGTTATAAAGTATGCCACATTATCGGTTATTTTCAAGGAATTATTACTGTTAGGAATAATTACACGAATCCCCCCTAATCAAACTGACAGCAGCTTCGCGCACTCAACAAGATCTTCCCTGGTCACGCCAGTATAAATTTTCGTCGTCGAAACGAACTTGTGCCCCAGAAACTCCTGAATCTTCCTTATATTGCCAGTCTTTCTCATTAACTCGGTTCCGACGGTGTGCCGAAGAAAATGTGGTGAATAACTGGCCTCAAGCCCGCTTAACTTCACCCACTTGTTAAAATTCAGCTAAACAGCTCGAGGCGTTATTCGACGGCAATTCCTGGATAAGAATAACGGATCTGTGAGCGAGCACCCTTTTGTCCAGCTTCTTGCGACGGCCGACATACCTTTCTATATGCCCCCTAATGTCGCGGTTAAGCGGGATCAAGCGGACACGATCGCCTTTGCCATGGATCTCCAGAGTTTTTTTGCTGAATATCCATTGTGAACGTCCTTAAGATCAAGGCCGATCGTTTCACTCAGACGCAATCCGGTATTCAGCATGAGATCGAACATAAAGTCGTCGCGCCACCCCTGCCGGCTATCGGCAAGTGTCTTCTGAAACCGCTTCTTCTGAACGGCCATCAAATATCTGATCGTATTGCGCTTAGCCATTTTCAATCCTCACTTGGCAGAAACATGACGCCGTCCTGAAGATAGCAGGTAAACGGAAGCAGATTTTCCGGAAAATCCGAAAACTCGATCACCTGCCGGACCAAAACCTTATTATCCCGGTCCCGGCATTCGGCGCAGTATTGCCCATCCTCGATCTTCAAGGCCCAATACTGCCGCCCTTCATTCAACGGCTGATAGCTGGCGACCAAATCGATCAGCCAGTACGCGCCCGCGTGCTCTGCCAGGAACTGCACGCCGTCCGTATACACGATCCCGCGCGTCCAATGCTTAAAATACTGCGTTGTCCCGGTGAACTGCGTCAGATCACTCTTTGAAATATCTTTCTTGCTCATCTGATCCCGCCTTTACTTACTGACTCGATCCCTAACCTTCTGGCACTTCGGACACCACCTTGACCGAATCGTAATCCCCTTAACCCCCTCAAAAGCCGCAAGAGACATGCCACAATCCCTACAGTGCGTGCGAATCAAAAATTCATGGATCACCGTCTTTCGAACCTGTCTCATTAAAGCCCGGCCTTTCTCCCTGGTAGTATTACCGACCGGATACCGTAAATTATGGCAGCAGCGGCAACCGAATCCGTTCAACGTCGGTCCCTCCATAGGAAGATATAAAATGCTAACGCGCTTCCTGCATTTCTGGCCATCTCTGGGCTGCGTACAAATGAACCACCAACGGATTCCACCAAAGTGACACGGCGTGAAATCGATAGCGACCAGCTGATTTAACATTTGCTTCTCTGGCCACCCAGGTGACGATATGGAAACAATTCGCATCCACCTGTCCCCGGTTTCCAAAGAACGCTCTAAAGTGATCGTGAACTCATCACTACCATAATTGAAATGAAGCTCATACGGGCCACTGCGCGACCACTCTTCAAAGAAATGCTGCTTGTTTAGACTCTCTGTCGAGATCGAAAACGCTTTTGTTGTAAGTATTCGCATTTTTTATTCTCCCTGAAAACTTCCCACCCCGAAAAGCACCCTAAAACGCCGCCGAATCAATAGAATGAGCCATAACATATTGATGCGCATGGCTCTATGACCACCAAACGCAGCAAAGACATAATAGTTTCCAAATTGATTCCTTATCGTCTCCGTACTACTTCACAATCCATATCGCCTTAATCCTGCGACAATTCAATGATGATCCGGCGATCGATCATCTGGATCTTGCCAACCGCCTCCATTTCAACCAGGCGAACTTCCTTGCTAATGACCCGATTCTGACCTCCCCCTGTCGCGATGTATGCTCGCCTTCCATTCGGTTCAGAAGTGGCGACTGAATGGTCTCCTTTGGCCTCAGAATCGATTTTATAAGCGGTTCTTATGATCCTTCCTGGACTGACACCCTTGCGCGAAGGATTGTGTCCCAAGCGATATGGATAAAGATTGCAGGCCGTGTTGGTGCAGTTGCGCACCTCTTTGGGCCGGGTAGCACAATCCAAGCAGTGCTTCCGAATACTTTTAAGCGGCGATAACAATCCCGTTACCTGTGTCATTTCTGGATCCCCATAAAATAAAAACACCACTCCTGATTAACGCATCTCACGTTAACCAAAAGTGGTGTTTTGAAAATATGGTGCTGTAAAACTGAAAATTTCGCGCTGTTTCCAGCCCTTGTTTAAGGGGCCGAAAACATCACGATGTCATAACCCTTAGGCTTTCTTAGCCATAAACTTGACCAGGTCGACCACGCGGTTCGAATAACCCCACTCGTTGTCATACCAGGAAACAATCTTGAAAAAACGCTTTTCATCTTTCAGATTATTTTGAAGTGTGGCCAGCGAATCATAGATCGAAGAACGCGGATCATGGATGAAATCGGTTGAAACAAGCTCTTCATCCGTATATCCGAGGATATCTTTCAGATATGTCTTCGAAGCCGCCTTGAGCTTGGCATCAATCTCTTCGATCGATGTGTCGCGTGAGGCCGTGAACGTCAGGTCAACAACGGAAACATCCGCTGTGGCCACACGGAACGCCATGCCCGTGAGCTTGCCCTTGGTCGCCGGAAGAACCTCGCCGACAGCTTTGGCCGCACCCGTGCTCGAAGGGATCGTGTTGATCGCCGCCGCACGCCCGCCGCGCCAATCCTTCTTCGAAGGACCGTCAACAGTCTTCTGGGTCGCTGTGTAAGCATGGATCGTGGTCATGAGACCCTTGTCAATGCCAATGCCTTCCTTAAGAAGAACATGCACCAGCGGTGCCAGGCAGTTGGTCGTACAGGACGCGTTGGACACAATATTATGCTTGGCGGCATCATACTCATGCTCGTTCACACCGATGACCAGTGTCTTCACATCTCCCTTGCCAGGCGCAGAGATGATAACTTTCTTGGCGCCGGCATCAAGGTGCCCCTTGGCCTTGTCGCTATCCGTGAAAAGACCAGTGGACTCAATGACATAATCAACGCCCAGGGCCTTCCAGGGAAGTTCCGCCGGCGTCTTGGTCGCGGCAACGCACTTGACCTTATGTCCATTAACGACAATGATATCCGCTTCAGTTTTAGACGCATCGCTCTTCTCAGTCTTGACTTCATGCTTGAATTTGCCGTGAATAGAATCATACTTGATCTGGTAAGCAAAATAATCAGCATCTGTCGACACATCCACAACAGCAACCACATCAATCTCTTTGCCCAATAGCCCCTGGTCGCAAATGGCCTGAAAGACCATGCGTCCAATACGCCCGAATCCATTAATACCAATCTTGACCATGTGAATCCTCCCTCGATGGATGAAATGTTTAATCTTAATGTGTGGATTTGAACCTGTGCGCATCCCCTCACAGGGTCTGGCCGCGGGAAAATCCTGAAACTCGGTCGATTATAGCAAAAAAATAGCAGGGAGCAACTTAATTCTCTTGCTCATAAGATGTTAACTTGAGCAGCTGCGGGTACTTCGCATGACTCAGCGCAACTTCAGCGGTAATAACCCCCTCTTGAAACAGCCGGCTCAGGCACTGCTCCAGCGTGTACGCACCGTCCCGGCCGGATTCCATTTGGCTCCTAATCTCCGCCAGAGAATCGCGGCGGATCAAATTTTTGATCGCGATATTGGATATCATCATTTCCGTTGCCAGCACACGCGACTCACAATCCTTCCGCGGTAAAAGCTGCTGAGCAATAACCGCCACAAGGTTCTCGGCCAAAAGGACACGGATTTGATTCTGTTTTTCACCGGGATACACGTCAATGATGCGATTGATCGCCTCAATGGCATCCGGCGAATGCAAGGTCGCCAGCACAAGGTGCCCCGTCTCCGCCGCTGTGAGCGCCATGGCAATGGATTCGGAATCACGCATTTCACCCACAACAACCACATCAGGATCCTGGCGCAACGCATACTTGAGCCCCATCGCAAATGACTGCGTGTCAATCCCCACCTCACGCTGAACAATCAAGCTTTTCTTGGATTCATAAATCATTTCAATCGGATCCTCAATGGTCACAATCTTGGCTTCACGTTCAGTATTGATCCGCTCGATCATATGCATCATGGTCGTTGTTTTCCCCATGCCGGCACGCCCGACAATAAGAATCAGCCCGACACGGCGCATGGTCAATTCAGCAACAACAGGTGAAAGCCCAAGGTCAGACAACGTTTTCATCATCCCGGGCATGATACGGATGGTGGCCGCAACAGAACCCTTCTGGCGGTGGACATTAATGCGAAAATAATATCCTTTAACACTAAGATAAGAAAAATCAAGCTCGCAGGTCTCTTCGAAAATACGCCGTTGACGCACTGTCAGTATCTCATAGATCATCTCCTGCAGAGCCCCGGCATCTATCGGCAGGGCATCCATAACTTTCAACTTTCCTTGAATACGAAAAATAGGCGGACGCCCGATAACCAGGTGCGTATCGGAAGCTTCAAGTTTGACCGCAACCTCTAAAACATCTCTGAGACGAAATTGCTGAGGATAAATATTGTCATTCATAAAATTTGTAGCCTTCAATTTTATTATGTTAAAATTTCATTTATAACATAAGTATACATAACAAAAATACTTCCTGCCACTTTACCAATCATCCCTGCGGACAAATCCACAATAAACCCGGATTGTGCATGAACCCTTACTCTCGTAATAATACCATTTTCACAACAGCATGCGTTGTGTATTAACTGCCATTTCAAATTTTTAGTACAAACGCTCGTCCTAGCATCGCAATAAAACATAAACTTTAGGCAAGTCGCCCATCATTTACCATCAAGAAAGCCACTGAGTCCACTGCCTTAAGCGGCCGGGACAAGACAGATTGCATCATTTCTATCTATTGAAAAATGAGGGAGAACCGATCGGCCAATAATTATTGCGGCATGGCTTTCTGTATAGCTTCAAACCCTTTAGGGATATTATATACCCGGACTGTCTCCATATGATCTCCGCCGCGGCCCAAATAAGACAAGACCCCCCTCAGGCTTTGGTTATGTTCAAAAGCAAATCGCTCGAACATGGCCCTGTTCATATGCGGGAACGTCTTCTCCGGCAAGACCATGGTGTCAAAAAAACCGGGCGCCCCCGCCAGGTCACCGCTGAAATTCATTTGGTTTTTTGTCCAGGAAACATACGCCTGGGGTTCAAGCACAAGATACCGGAAACCGGCCTGCGGCAATTTTAAGAAAGAGGGGTCATTGATCGCGGGGCAAGGGATAACCCTTCTCGGATTGGCCACAAAGAGATTCACCACCTGCGGCTGGGTTGTCACAATCCCGGAAGAAGGATCGATCTGATCAATGTATTTCACGGCATCCGCATATGCTGAATGGCTCTGCGGCAATTCCCCTGATTTCAGCACAAGCATGACGGCTGTCAGCGCCGCCAAAACAAGAGCGCCTTTCTTTACAAACCGGGAACGCCCTTCCTCCATAAGATGAACAAGAAAAAAAGCCGCCGCCATGGCCATAAACGGATGGACAACCGCAATATAGCGGGAAGCTTTATCAGAAGAAAATGTGAATATGCCTATCTGAAAAACGGCCAGGAAAAACGGCAGGAGGACATCCCACCTTTTTTTAATCACAAACCATACATTCGCGAAAAAAAACATCGCGAAGAATGGCGTCTCCAGACGAAAAATCATATACGGATACGACAATACATTAAACCAGTCAAAATGCATCTTCGCCAAATCAACCTGATGAAACATCCAGCTGGACGCAATATGAAAATACGCGCCCCCGGGGATCACGCACATCACAGCCGTCAATCCCGCAAATACCGCCGCCTGGCATCCCCACTTTTTCACATCCGGCCAACGGTGTTCCGCCAGTGAAATAAAGAGTTCAGCGACGGCCACAATACCAGGGAGAATAAAAAGCCTGTAATTTGAAAAGAAAGCGCAAACAAAAAATAATCCGGCAAGGAACGTGCGCGGGCCAAGCCGCCGCGGGAACATATAAAAATAAAACCCCAGCATAAAGAAAAATGTGGTGACAGATTCAGCCAGCCCAATCCTGGAATAAAGGATATGGCCCGGCAAAACAGCTAAGAATGCCGTGCTTGCCAGAGCGGTCGTGCGGGAACCAAAAAATCTCAACGCGAATTTATACGTCACAACCAGTGTCGCGAATCCTGCTGCCGCTGAAACCACACGGATATACCACCACGTCTCAATACCGCCCCAGAGGCCGCGGGCGTCAACGATCAATTGCCACAGCGGCCGGTCTGTCTGGATCGCCGAAACCACCCAAACCCGTAGAAGATCAAAAAACGAAACGCCATGCCGGCCCGCCCCCTGCAAATAAGATTCAAACATGGCGCGCCCGGTATTCAAATACATCCCGGTATCATAAAAAAAGAAATTATCCTCGGCAATGCGGTAAAGGCGAAGGATCACCCCGCAGACGATCAAAAAAAGTGCCGGCCAGAATAAAAAAGCCGGAACCGGATTTTTACCCCGCGTTGAAACATCTTGCATAAAATCCTGCCTTTACGTATTTGTTACAACCAATGATTGACCCGGAATATCATCCCAATGCCCGACAAGGGTATGAAAATACTCGGGAATATCCGCCTCAAATGTCATGCGCGCCCGCGTTACCGGATGCGTAAACGTGATCGACCGGGAATGCAGCGCCAGCCGGGGATATTTCACGGCATTCCTGCCGTATTTCTCATCACCCACCACAGGATGCCCCAGATCAGCACAATGCACCCTGATTTGATTCTTCCTCCCGGTCAACAAATCGATTTTCAGCAAAGAGAACTTGCCGGTTTCCTTGAGCACCGTATAAGCGGTCCGGGACCATTTTCCCCGGACAGGATCATCGATCGAATGCACCACATACTTGTCATCCTCAAAAAGATAACTTTCGACAACGCCCGTCTTCTGGGCCAGCGCCCCGTGGACTACGGTATAATAAACTTTTTGTGTTGATTTCCAATTTTCCTTTAACGCCTCCTGGACGCGTTCATTCTTCGCAAAAATAAGAATACCGGACGTGTCCTGGTCAATCCTGTGAACCACATAAACACAATGCCGCGAACGGGAGTTGCCCTTGCGCACATACTCATTCAAGGCCGCATGAACCGTGTTTTCCTTATTCCAGGCCGCGGCTACCGTCAAAAAACCCGCCGCCTTATTGCCCACAATGAGATGGTCATCCTCGTAAATAATCCGAAAACCCGCCGGCTGATAACGCGCGGGAACCTTCCGCCCTGCGGGCTGTGCCGCCTGATGCCGCGCCTGATTCATCCCCATGACTACGCTTTCTTATAAACCTTGGCCCAATAGGCTTTCAGGTATTTGACTTTCTGATCCAGCCAGCGGCGGTTATCAACATACCAGGCCACTGTTTCCGCGAGGCCGCGCTCGAAATCATATTCGGGTTTATACCCAAGCTCACGGCGCGCTTTCGCACAGCTGATACTGTAACGGAAATCATGCCCGGGCCGGTCCGCCACAAACTCGATCAAGCCTTCAGGGCGCTTGAGGGTTTTAAGGATCGCCTTAACCACATCAATATTACGGCGATGCATGCCGGAACTGATATTATACGCTTCTCCCTGACGCCCTTTTTCCATCACTGCCATCACGCCGCGGCAACAATCCCCGACAAAAAGCCATTCGCGGATGTTTAATCCCTTCGCGTAAACCGGCACTTTTTCATTATTCAACGCCTTATAAATCACCACCGGGACAAGCTTTTCCGGATATTGCCAGGGCCCGTAATTATTGGACGCGCGGATAATATTGACCGGCAATTGATACGTGCGGGCATACGCGCTCACAAGCTGATCCGCCGATGCCTTGCTCACGGAATACGGTGAATTCGGTAAAAACGCAGACGTCTCCACCGAACTCCCCTTAACCACATCGCCGTAAACTTCATCCGTTGAAATATGCACAAACTTTTTAATGCCGTGCACTCTGGCGGCCTCCAGCAGGATCTGCGTCCCGAGGATATTGGTTTTCAAAAAAACCTGGCCGTCCAGGATACTGCGGTCCACATGGGTCTCCGCCGCAAAATGCACAACGATATCCGGCCGAATCGCATTAAAAGCGGCATGGACCGCCGCGGCATGCGTGATGTTGATCTTGTGGAACCTGATCTGCTGGCCCGCGGCCTTGAGGCGCGCTTTGTCACCAGCATAACTGATACTGTCAATCACATCAATCGTATATTTCTTTTGCACGGCCTGGCGCACGAATTCACTGCCGATAAATCCCGCCCCGCCGGTAACAATAACTTTTTTCATGCGCCCCCTTCTTTCATATCCATTTTATATGTGGCCACATATCCCCGCAAGGCATCCTGCCAGGACGGGATATCAATCCCTAAAGCCTTTGTGATCGCGTCATTCGACATCGCAGCAAAAACAGGCCGCGCGGCTTTCAGCCCAAAACTTGCCATGGGAACAGGGGTAAGTTCCTTGCCCTTGATGCCGGCCTCATCCAGAAAAGCGCGCGCCAGGTCAATCCTTGACGCGCAACCGCTATTCGTTAAATGATAAAGGCCGGTCAAATCTTCTTTCACCGCCGCCAGGGTGCAGTTCACGATGGTCGCCGTAAACGTCGGCACCGATATCTCGTCACCGCTGATTTTGAGAGTATCAGACTTTGCCGCCCACTGCCGAAGCTTGAACAGGAAATTCTGCTCGCCGGGACCGATCACCCAGCTCGTGCGCAACACCAGATGGCGCGGGCTTGCCGCCAGCGCGTTCTTTTCGCCGGCCAACTTGCTCTGCCCGTAAACATTCAAAGGGTCCGTCGCATCTGTTTCCACATAAAGAGCCCCCTTGCGGCCGTTAAAAACATAATCCGAGCCGTAATGGATCAGTTTAACATGCCCGCTGGCGCACCCCGCGGCCATGTGCCTCACCGCATCAGCATTAACCTTGAATGCCGACACCGGATCATCCTCCGCCTTATCCACAAGATTGTACGCCGCGCAATTAATCACAACCGACGGTCGTTCTCGCCCGATCAGGCGGGAAACTGCCGCGGGATCGGCAATATCACAGGTATCAATATCCGCCGCCGCGAACGGAATGTTTTCAGCCATAAACTTCTTTTGGAATTCACGCCCCAGCTGACCTTTAGCACCGAAAATAACAAATTTCATGATAATGCCACGCCTGTGAATTCAAAATTATTCTCAGCCTCAGCCAACCGCCTGCCGGACATGTCTTTTGCCGAAAGGATGGGATCTTGGACAGGCCACGCGATATTGATCGAAGGATCATTCCACAAAATACTCCGGTCAAACGCCGGCGCGTATTCCCGCGAACAATAATAAATGATTTCAGCTTCATCGCTCATCACACAAAATCCATGCGCGAATCCTTCAGGAATATACAACGCATGCTTATTCTTTTCCGAAAGCCGCGCACTCACCCAGCGCCCAAAAGTCAACGACCCTTGACGGATATCAACCGCCACGTCAAAGATCTCGCCGCGCGTCACACTGACCAATTTAACCTGCGCCGCAGGGTTCAGCTGATAATGCAGCCCGCGCAAGACATTCTTCTGGGAGCGCGACTGATTAACCTGGGCAATCGCCATGGGAATGCCGGCTGCTTGAAAATCAGTACTCTTGAAAAGTTCAGCAAAAAAACCGCGCGCATCCGGGAAAATTTTTGGTTCAACGAGAAACACGCCGGGAATATCCAATTTCTGAAACGTGAACGGCATATTATTCCTCCGCGACCTTCTGCAAATATTCCCCATAAGATGTTTTAATATCACGGGCCAGGGTCATCAACTGCGCTTGTGTGATATAACCTTTATTATAGGCAATCTCCTCGATGCATGCCACTTTTAACCCCTGTCGGTCCTCAACTGTTTTGATAAAAACAGAAGCATCAATGAGAGATTCATAGGTGCCGGTATCAAGCCACGCGTAACCACGGCCAAGGCGCGCCACATTAAGCCTGCCGTCGCGCAAATAAACATTATTAATATCCGTAATCTCTATCTCGCCCCGCGGTGAGGGCTTGACGTTTTTGGCAATCTCAACAACATGATTGTCATAAAAATAAAGACCGGTAACCGCCCAGTTGGACCGCGGACGCTCCGGCTTCTCCTCGATAGATAAAGCTTTTCCCGACGCGTCAAACTCAACAACACCGTAACGCTGGGGATCTTTGACATAATACCCGAAAACTGTAGCCCCGGCCTCCTGCCTGGCCGCGCTATCAAGCGCCTCGGATAATCCATGCCCGAAGAAAATATTATCCCCCAGGACCAGCGCCACCTTGTCCGTACCGATAAAATCCTCTCCCACAATAAACGCATCCGCCAGGCCGCGGGGTTTGGGCTGGACAGCATAGCGCACGCATAGCCCCAACGATGCGCCGTCGCCAAAAAGCGCCTCAAATTGCGGTAAGGCCTGCGGCGTTGAAATGATCAGGATATCCCGGATCCCGGCAAGCATCAGGACCGAAAGGGGATAATAGATCATGGGTTTATCATACACAGGAAGAAGCTGTTTGGATACCGCGCGTGTTATAGGAAACAACCGCGTTGCCTGCCCGCCAGCCAGAATGATCCCCTTCATAATTTCCTTTCGCCCTCAGTTGCCGATAATTTTTTCTATTGTAATAGATTATTTAAAAAATACTGCCAATTTTCTCATCTCATCATAAAATGAGCCCATGATCTTCCTTCTGCCAAGCCTGATATCCATCGTACAAGGCTATTACCTGCTCAGCATCCTTGTCCCCCGAAGCCAACGGCCCGCCATGCCTCTTTTTATCTTCACCGGATCGCTCCTGGGAATGATCACCACCGCCATGCTGACCTCCGCCAGCGCTCTCTTTTTCAATGCCGCTCACCCTGCCTATGCCATCAGCATCAATCTTGCCGCAACAACAGGTCTATTCTTTTGGGCCAGGCGGCATCAGGTACTCCCCCCATTTGCCAAAGGCAACTGGGATAAGATCGACCTGATCGGCCTGCACTTGATCCTTCTCCTGCATATCCCTATCCTTATCCACGCCCTCAGGCATGCCGATACAGCCGCACATACATTTCTGGCACCATTTATCCATGCCTGGGCCTGGTGCTTCAGCGCCTCGCACGATCATGTGATAATCATTGTCACAGAACTGCGTCTTTCGCTGATCTTTACCGGGATATTATTTTTCGGACTAAAATCATTTTACAAAAAACCCGCACCCGGCCTCATCCTGCTCTGGATTGTCCCCATCATGCTCGCGGTACAAATTGCCGCCCGCAGATCCGAAGACCTGTTGCTGATCGCCTGTTCAGGGAGTGCCGTGCTGGCATTCACGCTTCTTGACATGCGCCGCCACCACGGAAACAAGATAACAGCCGACCGAAAAAAGCACGATGGTCGCCCCTGAAGCCGTCCCCCAATAATACGACATCACAAGCCCGGCCGCTCCTGACACCACGCTGAAAATAACTGCCCATAATGTGTACGCCCGCGTGTCACGCGCGAAATTACGGCTTGCGGCTGCCGGGAGGACCAAAAGGGAATTAATGATTAACACCCCTACCAGCCGGATCGACAGCATAACAACCACCGCCAGCAATATCGTGAAACTTGTTTCCAGCAAAAATACCTTGATCCGCCGGCTGCGTGCCAGGGACCTGTTGACGCTTGTCAATATCAGGGCATTGCCCGCGAGACACCAGTAAACCAGAACAGCCAGAAAAAGAACTGCCAGCCAGGAAATCTCCGCAGGACTGACCGCCAAAATATCACCGATAAGATATTTCGTATATTTGACAAAACCTCCCTGACGGCTGAGCAGGGTGATCCCCAGGGCCACCATAAAAGCAAGGAACACGCCCAGCGTTGTATCCATCGAGGCGCGTGTCAACCCCTTCAACACATTGATCAAGACGGCCAAAACCACTGCCATGACAATCATCGGCCAGGTGGGATCATAAATGCCGCAAAGCACGCCGATAGCAATCCCGGCGAACGCCGAATGGCCAAGCACATCGGTAAAAAAAGCCATCCGGTTGCTGACCACCATCGTCCCCAGGACAGCATACACCGGCGTAATCACCAAAACCGCCAGAAGGGCATTCTTCATAAAAATATACTGCGCCCAGCCAAACGGCACCAGGGTATCCACCAACCTGTACCAGGCCTCCATCATATCTCACCCCCGGAAGGGCATGCCGGCGAAACAGCCGCATGCCACAGGCACGGCCCAAATGTGCGCATCAGCAGTTCATCCGAAAGGACCTCCTGCGGATCACCTGCGGCCACAATGGAACGGTTTAAAAGAACCAGCCGGTCAACATAAGGCGCGATACCGGGAAGATCATGTGTCACAAGGATCACAGAAATGTCATGCCGCCGTTTCAGGTCGCGCACCAGCTGATAAAAAAGCGCAAGCCCCTGCACATCAACGCCGCTGGCCGGCTCATCAAGAAGCAATAATTCAGGTTTGGCTGTCATCGCGATGGCAAGCAAGACACGCTGAAGTTCACCGCCGGACAATTCCCCGATCCGCCGCCCTGCCAAATTGTCAGCGGAAAAAACTCCCAGGATTGTTTTCGCCCGCTCAAAAGCTTTGCGGGAAACCCCCATCCACACAGGCCGCGGGCTCGTCGCGGCCACAACAAGATCCACAACACTGAGCGGAGAATCCAGATCAAACTGCAATTTTTGAGGCACATACCCGATGCGCGGCCGGCGGCGCTCGACCCCGCCGATCAGCGATGACATGTTGCCGCGGTACGGTACCTCGCCCAGGATCGCGCGCAACAGCGTTGTCTTCCCGGCGCCATTAGGCCCGACAATCGCCAGCACTTCCCCGCAATGGACATGAAGATTGACACCTTTCAGAATAACATGGCCGCTCAGATGAACCGTGAGCCCGTCTATCCGAATACAACAGTGCCGGCAACGCGCCTCATCTGAGGCATCCGTCCGGTTCGTGTCATCGGGAGAAAGCATTTTTTAATACCCCAAGATTCTTTTCCATAATATGCACATACGCCGCCGGATCATCCGGCCCACTGACAGCAGGATCAAGCATAAAAACCGCCGCTCCGGTCTCACGGGCAATCGTTTGCGCCGCTAATGACGGATACTGCGGCTCGCTGAATAATGCCCTGATCCCCGATTTTCTGATCATATCAACCGTCTCCGCCAGCTCCCTAGCAGAAGGCTCAGCCCCCGGTTCCCGGGCGACAACCGCCGCCACCTCAAACCCGAACTCCCTGGCAAAATAAGGGAAAGCCTCATGAAATGTGATAATTTTTTTCCCCTTATACGGCGCCAAATCCGCCTGCATGCGCTGCCGCAAAACTGTTAACTGATCTAGATACGCTTCCATGTTTTTCCGATAAATCCCGGCGCGCACACCATCTGCCGATGCCATACCTTTGCCCAGATTTTTCACCTCGGCTATTGCATTGGAAATACCAACCCACACATGCGGATTATCTCCTTCATCCCCGGCACCTTTAATCAAAGGGATCCCTTCCGCCAGCTTAATAACCTTGATCTGCGGGTATTGCGCGATAACCCGGTCAAGGAACGTTTCCATCCCGGCACCATTGGCCACAAGGATATCCGCATCAGCCAATTTTTTCATATCATCCGTCGTCAAGGCATAATCATG
>JBAXBM010000031.1:0-14387 GCA_037141995.1 Candidatus Omnitrophota bacterium | reverse complement strand
GCTATTATCATCCTGACTTAACTGATCCATTTCCGCCTGAGCCGCCGCCGCGCTGGCCTTAAGCTTGGGCAATTCAACCTCAATGGCTGCCAAATCTTTAGCCGCCGCATCTTTTTCCGCTTCAAGCACCGCGAATTGTTTGGGTTCATTGGCAATCACAGATTCCAATTGAAGCCACTGCGCCTTGGCGGTTTTTAACCGTGCCGCCACATCATCCGACTCTTTGCGGAATTTATCGCGCTCCGCCTGAATCTCCGCCAAAGATGCCTGCCACTCGGCAGACAGCGCCCCATCAGCCGGCACCGCCTTGATATCAGCCTCAAGGACGCTGATCTTCTGCCGCCAGGCAGATTCTTCTTCCTCCGCGGCTTTTATCTGGCTGTCAACACCCGCTGATTCCTGCCCGATCTTTTTCAATTCCTGATCCAGCCTCGCCCCCTGAGCCTTCAGCACATCCATGGCGCCATCGCCCCCGTCGCGCGCCATCGCGGCCGCGCGCTTTTCTTCAAGGCGGTTAGAATCTTCCTTCAAGGACGCCAATTTGGCCGTCAAGGCATTAACTTTCACGCGCACATCAGCATTCTGAGACTTGAGGTCCTGATTTTCCCTGGAAAGATCTGCCACACTCTGATGAAGCTTTTCAAGGGTATAATCAAACACCGCCGGATCAGAAGCCTGTTGCGCCGCCGCAATCCCGCACACCAAGAACAACCCTGCCATCAAGCCCCAAAAACCTGTCTTCATTTTCCCTCCTGTGTCACTCACAACCATAATATTTCTTTATCGCGCCACGGATATCGCTGGCCGTACTTACAAACACCTGAACCTCACACCCGGAAAGCAATTCAACATCATTGAGCGCCTTGACATTAAGCGGATTGGACATCGCCAGCGTCAAGGTATTCCCGCGCCTGTCGAGCGGAATCAAGCAAAACTGCTCACAAAGATGCGCCGGAATCACAGCCAGGACCTGATGGTCAATCTTATAATTGGAAAGCAACAAATACGGAAAGCCGTACTGGCACGTCAAGGCCTGGGCGATATCTTCTTCCGCAGCACCGCCGAGCCTGATAAGCGCCTCGCCGAAAAGGACACCCCTGTTATTAATTTGATATTCAACGGCAACATCAAGCTGGGCGCGCGTGATAACACCGCGTTCCATGAGGAGTTCGCCCAGGTTTTTATTGGAAGTGCGTTCAAAGCCCATGTGTTTACTATACCCCAAACAGAGCTTTTTTTCCATACGCAACACGGAATCTTTTAAGATCTTTTAAAATCCTGTTATCACAACGTTGTCCGGCGCTGATGCGCAAGATTAAGCAAAAAACCCATCATGATAGCAAAAACCATAAAAGAAGTACGGCCATAACTGACAAAAGGCAGTGTGATCCCCACCACGGGGCTAAGCCCCATGGTCATGCTCATGTTGATCACAACCTGCAACGTCAGAATAGAAACAATACCGACTGCCGTGAGATATCCAAACTTATCTTTCACTTTAGCGGCAATGGTTATACCCGTATAAATCAGCATAAAATAACACCCAAGCAGAAAAATCGTCCCGGCAAATCCCCACTCCTCACCAATCACCGCGAAAATAAAATCCGTATGGCGTTCCGGTAAAAAATTAAGCTGATTCTGCGTGCCGGCAAGCCATCCTTTGCCAAAAATCTGTCCCGACCCGATCGCAATACGCGACTGGATAATGGTATACCCGGCGCCTAAAGGATCAATGTTGGGATTCAGAAATACCAGCAAACGGTCTTTCTGGTAATCTTTCAAAAAATGCCATCCGAAAGGAACCACGAGTGCGCACAGCCCCAGAAAAGCGGTGAACGGCTTCCAGTCGATACCGCTCATAAACAGCATGATCAAGAAAATCCCGAATACCAGAATCGCGGTACCAAGGTCAGGCTGTTTGAAAATAAACATAAAACTGAGCATCATTAAAAAAAACGGATAACACAGGTCGCGCCCCAAAGCATAAACTGTGCTTCGGATATCAAATGAAAGTTTCAAATTACGCTTGCTGAAATACCGCCCCAGCATAAGGATAACCGCGACTTTTGATAATTCCGACGGCTGAAATGTGACGCCGGCCAGACTGAACCAGCGTGTGGCGCCCAGGGCCGAACGCCCGGCGACAAGGACGAAAATCAAAAGGAAGACATTGATGGCATATAATGGGTACGCGGCATCAAAAAACAGCCGGTAATGGATACGGCTTAACACAAACATCACGGTCAAGGCCAGCAGGGTACACGCCAGCTGATCGTAAAAAACCTGGCGGGAAACACGCACATTATCGTAAGAAGCACTGTACAGCGTCACCAACCCGAACGACATAATGATCAAGGTACAAATCCAAATGATCCGCGCATCCCCAGATATTTTCATCGAAAACCCCGGATGTTATTCAGACTTTTGCCAGGGCCAGGGACATTCGTAACGGCAAGCAATCTCCGGATACGGCGTTTTCACGCGCTTCATGCACGCTGCCTTACAATAAAAAGCCTTAACCATCGGCCCGGCAACCGACACCGTACAGATCAAAATAATCAAGATGGCTAAAAAAATAACCCTCTGACGGGAAGATAAAAAAGGCTTATGCGGGACTTTCTCTTCCCGGCGCTCCTTCTGCCTTTCTTTCCTGGTTTTAGGCACGGGGTTGGCCATATTACTCCTTTTTTTCGCCAAAAACATCGGCTGTAAATATTTCTATTTTTGTTTGCGGGTCTTTCCAGCAATCCGGTGACAGTCCGGCCTTTTGCGAACATAACTCAGAGAGGAATCGTTCACGGCTCCAGCCCGTTTCTGTGGCCACCTGCGGCAGAAAAACACCGCCGCGACTCCCGCGGCTGACGATCACGCCATGCTTGCCCATCACAATCTCGCCGACATCCTTGATCAGACATGGCGCTGATAAAACAGAAACTTCAAGGCTGATTTCCGAAAGTTCCTGTACGGCCACAGGCTCAAAACGGGGATCCTGGCTGGCCGCGGCCACCGCCATAT
This sequence comes from Candidatus Omnitrophota bacterium, assembly GCA_037141995.1. Classification (GTDB taxonomy): domain Bacteria; phylum Omnitrophota; class Gorgyraeia; order Zapsychrales; family Fredricksoniimonadaceae; genus Fredricksoniimonas. Next base: position 11,372 of record JBAXBM010000031.1, on the reverse strand, counting down.
CACGCACCGTAACCGCCAAAGGCCCTTCGCCCACAATCTGACCAATGCACCCGCGCAAGACACCAGCCTTCTTCAATGTCACAAACGCGCCTTCAGGCACAGCCAATCGCGGATCTTTTTCATCCGCCGCGGCTTTCTGCCCCGTGCGCACAAAGGTATCCAGCGCCCCGCGCGCAATAGACAAAAGCCGATCTTTTTGCGCTGCGGTCAACGCCCCCTCGTCCTTTACCAGCGCAACATGTTCCCTGTAAAAAACAACTGCCGCGTAACCCACAACGCTTTTAACATCTTTTGTCACATCCGCTGACGTGGCATATTTCAAAACCTTTGCCCGGCCATACCCCAGCGCCTTGGCATACGCCATGGCGGCCCCGACCACATGAAAGCCGTCCACCTCCATCCGCCCGGCAGCATGCCCGGCCCACAAGGCATTCATATCACCTTTTTCAATCGCCTCCAAACCCGCGCGATCAATCATTTCCGCCTCTTTTAACGGATGGAAATGAGACTGGTCAACGCTCACAACAACCAGCACATCCTCCCGCGCCCCCGCCACGGCGGCCAGAGCCCGCGCGATGGCAATCGCCCCCGCAGGATCCGGCGGATAGCCCACGATCACCGGAACAATCTTCGCGCCGGGGAATGTCCTCTGGATAAACGGGATCTGTGTTTCAACAGAATTTTCCGGGCGTCCCGGCACCCCTTTAAAAACATCTTTACGGAACGTAAAAACAGTATCCGCAGCCAGCAATCGCGCGGCAAAATCTTCATCTACGGCAACCGTCCCCAATGGCGTGGTAAAACTTCCCTTCGCCCATACTGACGCACCTTTAAAAGAAAAATGATGCGTGGGAGCAAGGATAATAACCGTCGCTATTTTCTTCGCTTCTGCCGCCTTAAACCCGCAAGCGGCAACCCTGCCCGAGAAAGGATAACCGGCATGCGGAGAAATAATAACCCCGATATCACCGGCAGACGGCATGCCCGCAGAAGAGGGAACATCCGCAAAAAAACCATCCAGAAGGGCCGACAAATCCGTTTTAACCGCCGGATACCATTCGCCGGCCAGAGCGGCGGACTGAATATCTTCTTGAGCAAAAGAAAAAGAATGGTTCATTGTCAGGCCCAGAAAAATTAATGCCGCAACAAATAGAATCCTCATGAACGTGTTTCAGCCGCCCTGTCGAGGCTGAAAAAGCTCGTTGCGGCAAGATTTGAAGAAAGGATCCATGCCGTTGTCAACAACGCTAGATCCAGAAAAATCACTCCCCGTAAAGGGAGATGGACAAGATTCCCGAAACAACCGCAATTATCAATCGGCAGCCGCCGGATGATCGCCTGGCCAACAATCAGGATAAAAGAACCCGATACGCAGGTCGCGGCCAGCAGCCCTGCCCTCAACCACAAGCCCACAAGCAACGACACCCCGACCGCCAGTTCAACCCACGGAAAAACAACAGACACCAGCCGCTCCAGGACCGACGGCAAAACCTCGTACGCCTGCAGGATATAAAGAAAGTTCTCCGACGGACTAACTGCCTTTTCCCAACCGGAAGCAATAAAAACCGAAGCGAGGACAAATCTTAGGAGAAGAAAAGCATATTCCCGCATCATTTCAGTCCTTCCGTAACAGCATCCTTCAGCCCTTGATGGCCGACAACCATTTTTCCGTTAACAAAAAATGTGGGCGTCGCCTTCACCCCCCTGCCTTGCCCTTCCCGCACGCTGTTGTCAATGCGCGCCATAACAGCACTGTCCGACATGCACCGCATCATCTTCAAATCATCGCAGCCAATCCCGCGCGCCAGGCTGAGGAAATAATCATCCGGATTAGCAAGGTCTTCCCAGCTTTTCTGGTTTGAAAAAAGCAATTTTTCCATAAACCAAAACTTGTCCTGCGCCAAGGAGCATTCGGCAACAACTGCCGCGCGCCGCGCATTTTTGTGCATGGGAAGCGGGAAATACTTGAGCTCTAGAAAAATTTTCCCCGCGTTCCGCCGCACTTCTTCATGCATGATATCCGACGCCTTCGCACACGCCGGGCATTGAAAATCCGTATACTCCACAATCTTGACCGCAGCTCCCGGATTCCCGGCAGAACGCCCGACAGGAGCGGTTGAAGCCGCCGCTGAAACACCCCGGGAAACCCCCCGCCCGAACAATACCGCCGCAACCACAACCAGGCCCGCGAGGACCGTCCACAGCATTTTCTTAATATTCATCAGTCCCCTCCTACGCCAGCTGAGGGCCCGCCGGAACAAGCGCTTTAGCCCCCGGATCATCTTCAAACTTCTTAAAATTCTTCACGAACATTTCAGCGAGCTTCCGGCAGGACGCATCATACTCCGCTTTATCAACCCACGCATGACGTGGGTTAAGGAGTACTGCCGGGACCCCCCTGACCTCCCGGGGAATCTCCACGCCGAATACCGGCATGCGGTCAAATTCTCCATGATCAATCGCGCCGCTCAAGATCGCGTCGACGATCGCGCGCGTCTGAACAATATCCATACGATAACCAGTGCCATATTTCCCGGCAACCCAGCCCGTATTGACCGCATAGGCCGTAGCATCATGACGGGCCATTTTTTCCGCGAGAATCCTCGCGTAGCGGATCGGATGCAACGGCAGGAAGGCCTGCCCGAAACACGATGAAAATGTCGCCTGCGGCTCGGTCACGCCCAGCTCGGTTCCTGCCAGCTTAGCCGTGTAACCGCTAAGGAAATGATACATCGCCTGCTCTTTCGTAAGGCGCGCCACCGGCGGCAAAACACCATAGGCATCACAGGAAAGAAACACAATCCGCCGGGGATGCCCCCCCTTGGAAACAGGCTTGACAATATTATGGATATGCTGGATCGGATACGAAGCGCGCGTGTTTTCAGTTTTTGCCTCGGACTTGAAATCAATACGCCCGTCTGCATCCAGTACAAGATTTTCAAGGATGGCATTCCGCCGGATGGCATCATAAATATCCGGTTCTTTTTCCTGGGAAAGGTTGATGCACTTGGCGTAACAACCGCCCTCAAAATTAAAAACCCCTTCATCATCCCAGCCGTGCTCGTCATCGCCGATGAGCTTGCGCTTGGGGTCGGCCGAAAGTGTCGTCTTGCCGGTTCCCGAAAGGCCGAAAAAGAGGGCTGTGTCACCCTCCGCGCCCATATTCGCCGAACAATGAAAAGCGCCGACGCCTTTCAACGGCAGGAAATAATACATCACCGTAAAAATACCCTTTTTGATCTCGCCGCCATACCAAGTGCCGCCGATGCAGGTCATGCGCTCACCCACATGAAACGCGCCAAAGACCTCGGAGTTCATCCCGTACGCCTTAAAATCCGGGCAAGACGTCTTGCAGGCATTGAGGATCGTCCAGTCAGGGCGAAAATCCGCAAGTTCCTCGGCGGTCGGCCGAAGGAACATATTCTTGAAAAAATGCGCCATCCAGGCAACTTCCGTAACGAGGCGGACACTCAACCGCGTATCCTTGTTAGCCCCGCAATAACCATCCATCACATAAAGCGCCTTCCCTGACAACTGTTCCAGGGACAAACCTTTTAACCTGGCCCAGCCTTCCGGCGAGAGCTTGCGGTTGTCAGACCCGTTGCCGGAAGACGCCCACCAGATATTGCCGCTGGAAGAAGGCTCATCGACAAAATATTTATCCTTGGGAGACCGCCCCGTAAACTTGCCCGTATCCACATTGACCGCACCAAGCTCTGTTACGGTCCCGCGCTCCCATCCCGTTAATGAAGGATCGGTTTCGCGGTCAAAAAGCTCGTCGTAAGAAAGATTGTGAAAAATATCCCCGACAGCCCTGATCCCCAAACGCGCAAGATCCTCTTTAAGCATGACACCCCTCCGCAGGTACGTTTCAAATATATTTATTGATTTTCTCAAGGACTTCACGGGCAGAACACGGCTTGATCAGATATTCCCTGACCCCTTCGGCCATAAACATATCCACCATACTTTCAGATGACGTCAGGATGATCACAGGAATAGCTGCCCCGCCTTCAATTTTACGGACCTCAAACAGGAAAGAATACCCGTGGACCCCGGGCATCTGGATATCAAGTAAAATAAGATCAGGCTGCGAAGCTTTTACCTTTTCAATCGCTTCGCCGCCGTCATAAGCCGTTACAACCTGATAACCCGCATCTTCCAGAAATTTTCTAATCGCATGAACAAGCGTGCGGTCATCATCAACAATCAAAACAACCTTTGGCATGACGCCCTCCTTAACCCGCCATGGGCACATGCCCCATGCTCAACTCCGCCGTAATACGCCTATTTCCCTGAAGCAAGAAGCGGATCTCGTACTTCTTTTCCTGGCTCGGCATGAAATTAATGCCGTTAACAGCCGTATTTATATGATTCTCAAAATGGGACATTTGCAAATGAACGCACCCCGCGTCACAAAGGCCCTTAACAAAATAGCCGGCAATCAGATTCGCCAGGGTCCCGCAGCCGTCAAGGATTATCTCTTCATCTTCTTCGTCAATGCGCGGATAATCAAAACTCCATAAAAGACGTGAAAGATGATCTGTTTCCACAAAAATAATCAGGACGCCGAGCGCTTCATCATGATCAAGTTCATTCACGCCCGCGTAAAATTTTACGGCGGAAAATGCCGTGCGCACGCCGAATTTGGCTAGGCCGTCGACGCGCATGCGCTGGCGAAACTGCACAATCTTCTTTTCAACGATCTCAGGGTCCGCCGCAAAACCGTAACCGCCCTTTAACAAGACAAGCTTACGAACTGCGGCACACAACACCTGCACCATGCCGGAAAGAGTTAGGGGCGGTTTCGGTGAGACGTCAGGCATCGATCTTCACGTAAGGGCGGATGATAGAAATCAATTGGTCTGGCTTGAACGGCTTAAGAAGATACCCTGCCAGGTTCGGATTCACCTTGTAGGCTGTGGCACGGCTTTCTTCGGAAGCAGACGCTGTCACCATAACAATCGGGATATCAGCCGTCGAGGGCACCTTCACAAGCCCCTCCATCAGTTCCACCCCGGTCATCTGCGGCATCTGATAATCAAGGAACATGAGCGCGATGTAACCCAGGTTCGCAACAATCAGCGGAAATGCCGACTCGGCACTGTCGGCCTGAATAATTTCATTCTTGACGCCGGCATTTGTCAAAGACCTTGACAAAAGCTTCCGGTCAAGCAAAGAATCGTCTACAATAAGAATCTTCATGAGCATGATATTATACCGTTTATTTATTGCCCTGTTCCATAGCATCCCCTGTCAACGCACCGCCGGCCGCGCCAACAGCGCCGCCGATCAAAGCCCCTTCAACCCCATGACCGTTCTGATGGCCGATGATCCCGCCAAGCGCGGCCCCCGCCACCGCCCCGATACCGGCGCCTTTCTGCGCTCCTGTGCAGCCGGCCACTGCCACCGCCAACATCGCAACAACAAATACTTTCTTCACGGGCTACCTCCTGTTATTAAACAAAGAAACAACCAGCCATAATCAAAGCTTTATCTATTATAAATGATTGCACCGCCTTCGCAAAGCAGATTTCCTAGAAAATCCTAAGCTTAACGCAGGGTGCGCGTCACGATAAAATATATTTTCCCGGCAACAAAATCACGTTCTCCCTTGTCGCTGGAAGAAACAACAGTCCCCGACCTGTCAAGGCCGTCAACCCTGACGCGGTAATGCCCCGGCTCGACGAGCGCGCGCGCCACGCGCACCTGGGCCGGCAATGACTGCCAGCTGCGGACATCCGCCTGTTCGGTATAAATATTATACACGCTGCTCAAAATGCCGAATATCCCGGCCGCCAAAGAGCCGCTCCTTTTTTCAATTACATCTTTCTGATTGGCCTCAATCATATATTTAAAAGCCGGCCGCAACAGCGCCTTGGCTATAACAGCCGCTTTGCGCGCCTCCATGTCCCTTAATGCCAGATCCTCAATATCAACCCCCAGCTCGGAAGGGATATTCCATGCAACGCCACCGGCACGCACAAAAACCAGGCGCGAAGACCTTGCCGCATACTCTTGTTTCACAAAAAAGGGGAACGCCACCTGGGCAACAAGATCCATCTGCACAGGTATAGGGATTGATCCTGACTCCTTCACCGGCGAAAAACCGGCACTCTCCAGGAGATAAACAACCGCTTTCCCGGAAGCGCTGTCCGCACGGGCACCGCTAAAACGCGACCGGTACGCCGCAAGATCCGTGTCCCCTGACGCGGCCGCCAGACGCAAAAGGCTTTCCTGAAGCACGCGCGGCACGTACTGCCCGGCGTAATACGCGTCATACAACTCCAGCGCCTGCTTGTAAGCAATAAGCGCGTCGCCGGACCCTGTCTCTCCGGCAGCTTCATAAAGAATACCGGAAACAAACCGGGCAAAACCATTATCCTCAAACCCCCGCGTTTTTCTCAAATCCCCCTTCCCGCCCAGGGGAAATTTCGCATCCAGGTCACGCGCTTCCACCAGCGCTTCGGCAGGGGCTTCTGTCAGGATATAATTAAATGACTGAAAAACATTCATGAACGCCCGTTCGTACGCACTCGGCCTGTAAGGAGCCCTGGCATCATTGACCGCCCATGTGGAAAGCTCATTTAAGATCGAACGGGTATAAAGCTCTTCTGTGCGCTGTTTGGCTTTTTCAAATGCCAGGATGCTTTCCTTATAACGTCCCGCCATTTGCAAAATGAGCGCGCGGTCAAGCTGAAACAAGACATCATTACCTGATCCATAACGTGCTTGAGAAGACACAATCTTCCCGGCCGCGCCGCCAACATCTCCGGCAGCCAGCAATCCGCTGACCTCCGCCTGCAGCGGCGGCCTTCCGATGGCCGCGCAGGAGGAAAGGGCAAACACCGCCGCGAGAATGAGAAAGGAACGCCCGAAGGCGTTCCTTAAGAAACACAACCGTAACAGTATCATAGTTAAAGTGAATATTGAGAACGTTTGACAAGTTTCTTGATTTTTTTCTGACCGATCCACACCTTTTCATTGGTTGTCAGGTCAACAAGCTCAAGATTGGACTGGAACATGATCGCGTACTGCCCCTTGACCTCATCCTTCACAGAATTAATCGACCCCTGGAGCATGAAATCAGCGCCCGTCTCGCTGATCATCTGCGCGCGCGTCGGGACAGCCGCATTCTGCTGCTGATCAAGTCGCTCTTCACGCACCTCACCGCGCTCCGTCTTCGACGCCACAAACCTTACCTTGCCGGCATTAACCAGCGCCATTTCAAGGTCCTGGATAAAAACATCAGCATTGATATGCTCATGGCTGCGGTTCACCACCGTGCCGACGATCACAACAGGGTCACGGCCCTTTTCCTTGTTAAACCGGCTGACCCACTGCCCGTCAACGCATTCCCTGACCATTTCCTCGGCTACAAGGCGCGCATCCGAATCATTCCATCGCCCGGAAAGATCCGTAAATTCCCCCACATCCTTGCGGACCACCTGGGTCGAACAGCCGGCCAGGGCCAGCATAAGAACCGCCACCGAAACAACAGATATCCTTTTCATAACACATCTACTCCTGTTTTATTCAGCGACAATAATAGCACTCTTAAAATCACGGTTGATCGCCTCATGATTTTTCTTGGCTTCTTCCTCTGTGGCAAACGACCCTACGCGCACACGATAAAAAACCCCGCGCGCCCCCAGGTCGCTCATCATCACATACGCAGAATACCCCTTATCCTTCAGCTGTTTCAGCACCACATCAGCGCGCACCTTGTCCTTGAAAGAAGCGACCTGTACCGCATACGCATCATGCGCCTTGGCTGCTTTGGGCACATTGACAAGCCCTGAAGCCGGGTGTGCTGCCGGAGTTTTTACGGCCGCATCCGGCTGATGGATCGGCTTGATCCCCTTGGGAGCCGCTGCCGCCGGCACCGCCGGCGAAGCCGCAACAGGTACCGCCGTCGCTGTCACTGATACCGCAGGCACACTAGCGGGAACCGCCTCCGGGGCCGGCGCTACCGGCTTTTCCTGCTTTAATGAAAGCGCCAAAAAGATTCCTCCCAGCGCAACAATACCCACTGTAATCCACAATCCATTCTTCGCCGCCATGACAATCCTCCTTGATAACTTGGGAAAATAACCTTAAATTGTATTGTATCCTGTTTGCCCCTGCCCCTCAACAAAAATATTTAAACTGTACTGTCCGGGCGCACGTCTCCGGCCCCCTGCGGCTTGGGAAATTCACCCTTAAGGGCATTCTCGACGAGCTTCTTTATGTCAGCACTGAAATCCTTGCTGATCATCCATGTCAGATAGCCTGGATCTTTGGCAACAATTTCGCGCAGGCTTTCCTTGCGGGCATACTTGCCGAACATCATGTAAAGCTCCCCGTTCCACCAGCGGAAGCGCCTGTCAGGGTCATAAAATTCAGGCTGTTCCCGGTACTGGAATTGCGCCAGGATATCTATGGCCGTATCTCCGGCGCCGTAACGCTCGACCTGCGCCTCAATCACTTCCAGGGTTGCCTCGGTATCAACCAAAGCCCCGTGCGCCCCCAGAAGCGGTTTTCCGCAATAAAACGCATACGCTGCCGTCAGGTCGCGCTTTTCGTTCAGATGATACACCTTCTGGGCATCAAAAACTTTCAGGCCCGCCGCGCTAAAGGGCACTCCCGCCTCGGACATTTCCCGTTCAAGGAGCGGGATATCAAATTTATCCACATTGAAACCCGCAAGGTCAGCCCCCGCCAGAAATGCCGCCACATCTGGGGCAATAGCCTTAAAAACAGGCGCCGATGCCACATCCACGTCCGTGATACCCGTCAATTTCTGGACCGCCGAAGGTATCGGCATGAGCGGGTTGACGCGGGAATGATACACCTCTTTCTCCCCTGACGGCAGACGCTTGACCAGGGCTATCTCGATAATACGGTCCTTCTCGACCCAGGTGCCGGTCGTTTCAAGGTCAAGCACCACAAGTGTACGCTCCAATTTCATATTAACCTTTCTATAACAAGTACGCACCAGAAGCTGAAAGCATGCCTCGGGGGCGCGTAAGGATCATTCTTCAATTTGCGATTCAAGTTCCTGGAATAATTCTTCAGCCTTCTTCACAATCGCCACCGGGAGCAATTTAAGCGTATCGGCATCCTTGCGGAAAGAGCGGATCGCATTCAGGAACCGGCGCACCGACGCGGCATTGCGCGCCTCGCGCTCCTCATCAGGGTCAACCTGCTTGCGTTCCTTGATCATGGCCGTTAAATCCTTCCGGACCAATGACGCATCCCGGCCCTTGTCGATCACTTGCCGCCGGACTTCCTGATAATCCTGCTTGGTCAAATCTTTATTGCCGCGCGCCATGCGCAACAAATTCACAGCCTCAAACTCAGGAATAGTCCCCACTTCTTTTTCCGTAAAAAACTCGGCACGCAGGCATTGCGGCTCCTGCTCCTCCACAAAAGCATAGGTCTTAAGGAGTTTAAGCGCCATGGGTTTCTTGATCCCGACTTCTTTTTCAATGTAATGTTCGAATTTTTCATAGCCCCAATATTCATAAAGCTTATCACGATGAACACCGTAAAGCGCCTGGGCCAGTTTGATCCAGGACTCCTTGAAACTCCTGGCGCCTTCCTGGACCAGGGCGCGCATTTCCTGGCTGTTCAGATTATCCAGCTGTTTAAGTTTGATCATGCGTTCTTCATGTTCCAGCGCCATATCCGCTCCTTTGATCAGGGCTTCCTAAAGCCCCAGTTTTCTGACAATATTCCGGCTGATACCGCCGGGAACCGCCGCGAACATATTGGCGGTGCCGCACCCTGCGGCGAGATCAGCACATTCCGCAAAAGATTTCCCCGCCAGGCGCCCGGCCACAAACCCAGCCAGGGCCGCATCGCCGCACCCCACGGCATGCCCGCCCTTGACCGGCGGCACGCGCACCCAGACCGCGTCATGCCCGTCAGAAGCCGCCAACCCGTCCTTGCCCAGCGAAATAAGCACCTGCCTGACCCCGTACCCCAAAAAAACCGCCAGGGCCTTTTCTACCGCGGCGGCAGAACCCATGCGCCGGCCCAAAACCTCTTCGGCCTCCGCGCGGTTGGGTTTGATCATATCCACTTTGGCCTTGATCGCGGCCTTAAGCCCGTCACCCGACGTGTCAACGCCGATAAAAGGCACTTTCCCTTTAACCGCCGCGAGGATGCGTGCAAAGGCAGCCGCGGATATCCCCGGCGGCAAACTCCCGCAAAAAAGGATGCCCGCGCCATCTTTTATATATTCCGGCAACAACGCAGCAAACGCCCGCTGTTCTTTCACCGTCACCAGCGGACCGGATTCAATGACCCGCGTCACGGCCCCGGCACGGTCAACCATGGTGGTATTCGTCCGCGTTTCACCCTTGATGCGGGAAAAAGAATGGGGCAGATTTTCTTTCTGCAACAGCGCCGTCAGAAGATCACCTGCCGCCCCCCCGCACATCCCCCCCGCCATCACGGGGACAGCAAGGGCACGCAACGCGCGCGCCGCATTGATCCCCTTGCCGCCGGCGGAAACTAGCCCCGCTCCTGCGCGATGCTCGGTTCCGGCAGAAAACTTTTCAAGCCGCACCAGGCGGTCAACCGCCGGATTCAGCGTTATTGTAATAACCTTGCCGCGCATGAAGCCCTTTCACGAATGAAAAAGCCGCGGCGAACGAACCCCGCGGCTTTAAGATCATCTGAACCCCTGAATTTACTTGCTCTCATCCCCGGAGGCAGCAGGCGCCACAGCAGATGCCGCATCAAGCCCCGCCTTCAGTTCATTCCAGGTCTTCTGGCCCACAACGCCGTCAGCCTTCAGGCTGTGCGCCTTCTGGAACGCCACCACCGCCGCCCTGGTCTTCGCGCCCAGCTTGCCGTCAATCTTGCCTTCATAAACACCCGCGGCCTTCAACGCTTTCTGAAGTTCACGGCCGTTCACATTCACGCGGAGGATATTGGCGCTCCTGCCTTCAGCCTTGGACGGCTCGGATTTAACATTCGCCGATGTTTTAAAAACTGGTGAAGGCTCAACCGGCTCGGACCCCGGTTTGGAAGAAAGTTCCTTGATCTCATATTTAAGGTCCGTGATCTGCTTCTCCTGATCCTGCACACGCTGGGTCAAATCCGTGACCTGCCCCTGCAGAGGATTGGGCGTTGTTGACGATGTTGTTGCGCAACCTGAAAGAACCAATGCGAAAACCGCGATCAAAAGGAACCGAATAGCCACGTGACCTGCCTCCCGTTAAACAGTTAAAAACACAAGCCGCATGCCTGTGTTATTTATAAAATGTAAATCTAGTGTAGCAAAAAGATTTTGGAATGGGGAATTTTTTTATAAAAAATTATAAAATCGCGAATTGTAACTCTAATTGCGACAAAATTTATATGACAGACCAGAACGGCTA